>JANYFF010000426.1 GCA_025362825.1 Polaromonas sp.
CGGCAACGGCGTCGTATTGTCGGTGCCGGACCTGCTGCGCGAGATCGACAAGCTGCAGGCAAGCGGCGTCGAAGTGGCGTCGCGCCTGAAGATTTCGGAAGCCTGCCCGGTGATCCTGCCGTATCACACCGCTCTGGACAGCGCCCGTGAAATCGCGCGCGGCGCGGCAAAGATCGGCACCACCGGCAAGGGGATCGGTCCGGCCTACGAAGACAAGGTGGCGCGCCGCGCGATTCGCCTGGCCGACCTGCTCAACGAAGCGCGCTTCGCTGAAAAGCTGCGTGAGAATCTCGATTATCACAACTTCGTGCTGACACAATATCTGAAAGCCGATGCGGTCGATTTTCAGAAGACTTACGACGATGCGCTGGGTAACGTTGCGCGCATCACGCCGATGGTCGGCGATGTCTCCAGCGCGCTGTATGCCGCACATAACGGCGGCGCCAGCCTGTTGTTCGAAGGCGCGCAGGGCAGCCTGCTCGACGTCGACCATGGCACTTATCCATTCGTCACCTCCAGCAATTGCGTCGCCGGGAATGCCGCAGCCGGGTCGGGCGTGGGTCCCAACATGCTGCATTACATCCTGGGCATTACCAAGGCCTACACCACGCGTGTCGGCTCCGGCCCGTTCCCTTCGGAACTTGCCACTGATGAAGGCGTTGGCAAGCATCTGTCGGCGGTCGGTCATGAATTCGGCACCGTCACCGGACGCGCGCGCCGCTGTGGCTGGTTCGACGCTGCGTTGCTCAAGCGTTCGGTCCAGATCAACGGTGTCTCCGGCATGTGCCTGACCAAGCTCGACGTGCTGGATGGACTGGCGACCCTTAAAATCTGTACTGGTTACAAGCTGGGCGACAAAATCGTCGATATTTTTCCGGTGGGCGCGGAAGATGCGGCGCGCTGCGAGCCGATCTATGAAGAACTGCCGGGCTGGACCGAAAGCACCGTCGGCGCGAAATCGCTGGCCGCGCTGCCAGCCAATGCACGCGCCTACGTCAAGCGCATCGAAGCCCTGGTCGGCGTGCCGATCGACATGGTCTCGACCGGTCCGGATCGTGAAGAAACGATCGTGCTGCGCCATCCATTCAAGTAGGCCTGCGATGTCGATCAACATGACCAACGATCTGCCACCGTCGACCAAGACCGATCTGTGGGTCACCTGGAGCGAATACCACCGGGCGGTCGAAGAGCTGGCACTGCTAGTGCACGAATCGGGCTGGAAGTTCGACCAGATCCTGTGCCTGGCGCGTGGTGGCCTGCGTCCGGGCGACGTGTTGTCGCGGATTTTCGACGTACCGTTGGCGATCCTGTCGACCAGTTCCTATCGTGAGGAAGCCGGCAAGGTCCAGGGCAACCTGGACATCGCTTCCGGCATCACGATGATTCGCGGACCGCTGGCCGGACGTGTTCTGCTGGTGGACGACCTGGTGGATTCGGGCGTGACGTTGCAAAAAGTTCAGAAGCATCTGTCGGGAGCCTATCCGGCCGTGACTGAAATCAAGTCGGCAGTGATCTGGTACAAGGAATGCTCGGTTCTGAAGCCGGATTTTTTCCTGCAACACCTGCCGCACAATCCCTGGATTCATCAGCCATTCGAACGCTATGACGGCTTGCGTGCCGAGCAGCTTGCGGCATGGCTTAAAAAAGGCAAGAGCGAACCTGGTTGAGGCGGGCAGGCATGTTGTTGGAAGTTGCGTACCGAAGTCCGAAGCAGAAAACAGGGACCGACGATTTATAGGGACGAGCCAAGGGGACGATTGAAACGTTCGATCTAACAGAATGATTGCACCGATTGATCGCGCCGGACAAGCGAACCTGACAATTGAATCGGACAACAAAAAACCCGTTGACGAATCAACGGGTTTTTCTTGAAACCGTGGTGCCCACGGAGGGACTCGAACCCCCACACCCTAAGGCACATGGACCTGAACCATGCGCGTCTACCAATTCCGCCACGTGGGCCCTGCGAAGACAGCGATTATAGCGGAAAAACAAATGAAGTCAATTGGAAACCCAGGCAAAAATCGCCTTTTGCATTGATCCATGAATTCCGTCCGCGCCAGTGTTTTGGACGCGAAGGCCCGTCCTCCGTTAC
>JANYFF010000437.1 GCA_025362825.1 Polaromonas sp.
AGGCGCAGCCATCATCCAGCGCGCGCCCTACGTCGACGTGGTGTTCGGACCGCAAACGCTGCACCGCCTGCCGCAACTGCTTGAGGCGCGGGTCCGGCTGAACAAGCCGCAGGTCGACATCAGCTTTCCGGAAATCGAGAAATTCGACCACCTGCCGCCCGCCCGCGTTGAAGGCGCCAGCGCGTTTGTCAGCATCATGGAAGGTTGCTCGAAATACTGCAGCTACTGCGTCGTGCCCTACACCCGCGGCGAAGAAGTCTCGCGGCCGTTCGAGGACGTGCTGGTCGAGGTCGCCGGCCTGGCCGACCAAGGCGTGAAGGAAGTCACGCTGCTGGGGCAAAACGTCAATGCCTACCGCGGCCCCATGGGCGGCACCGCCGAAATTGCCGACTTTGCGACGCTGCTCGAATATGTGTCGGACATTCCCGGCATCGAGCGCATCCGCTACGTCACCAGCCACCCCAACGAATTCACCCAGCGCCTGATTGACGCTTATGGCACGCTTCCCAAGCTGGTCAACCACCTGCACCTACCCGTGCAACACGGCTCCGACAAAATCTTGATGGCCATGAAGCGCGGCTACACCGCCATGGAATACAAATCCACCATCCGCAAGCTGCGCGCCATCCGCCCTGATTTGGCCATGAGCAGCGATTTCATCGTTGGCTTCCCGGGTGAAACCGAGGACGACTTCAACAAGATGATGAAGCTGATCGACGACATCGGCTACGACACCTCCTTCAGCTTTATCTACAGCCCACGTCCCGGCACGCCAGCGGCCAATATCAAAGACGACACGCCGCACAGCGTCAAGCTGGCACGCCTGCAGCGCCTGCAGGCAGCGATCGACCAGAGTGTGGAAGCTATCAGCGCCAGCCGGCTCGGCACCATCCAGCGCGTGCTGGTCGAGGGCGCGGCGCGCAAGACACCCAATGCGCTGTTTGGCCGTACTGAATGCAATCGGCCGGTGGTATTCAGCGGTCCAGACCGCCTGATCGGGCAACTGGTGGACATCCGGATTACCGAAGCGCCCATGCGTTCACTGCGCGGTGAGGTGGTGACAAAAGAGATGGCCTAAGCAGCTTCGTACACGGCAGCCAGTAGCTCTGCTCAGTTTTTGATAGCTGGCAGCGCCGGTATTGTCTGGGTTGGAGCCGGTTTTATTGCCGAAATATGCCCGAACAGACTATCAAAATTTGGGCATGCCCTTCATGCCGCCCATCTTTTTCATCATCTTCATCATGCCGCTGCCCTTGAGCTTTTTCATCATCCCCTGCATTTGCTCGAATTCGTTGAGCAGGCGGTTGACTTCCTGAACGTGCACGCCGGAGCCCGCAGCGATGCGGCGCTTGCGGGTGGCCTTGATCAGTTCGGGCTTGCGGCGCTCCAGTGGCGTCATGCTTTGAATGATGCCTTCCTTGCGCTTGATGTCTTTTTCAGCTTTGTCCATGTCGACCTGTCCAGCTTTGGCAGCCATCTGCGCCGGCAGCTTGTCCAGCAGGCTGGATAGGCCGCCCATATTCTTCATCTGCTGCAACTGGCTCAAAAAATCTTCCAGATCAAAGCCGCTGCCCGACTTGAGCTTGGCTGCCAGTTTCTGTGCCGCAGCTACATCCACGCCGGCGGTGACTTGCTCGACCAGCGCCACGATATCGCCCATGCCGAGGATGCGCCCGGCGTGGCGTTCTGCGTCAAACACTTCCAGGCCGTCGAGCTTTTCGCTGGTGCCGGCAAACTTGATCGGGGCGCCGGTGATCTGCCGCACGCTCAGCGCCGCGCCACCGCGCGAGTCGCCGTCGAGCTTGGTCAGGATGATGCCGGTAAGAGGCAGCGCATCCTTGAAGGCCTTGGCGGTGTTGACCGCGTCCTGGCCCTGCATGGCATCAACGACAAACAGCGTCTCGACCGGGTTCAGCACCGCATGCAGCTCCTTGATCTCAGCCATCAGGGCTTCATCAATCGCCAGCCGGCCAGCGGTATCGACCAGCAGCACATCAAAGAAATGCCGGCGGGCGTAGTCGATGGCCGCGCGTGCGATATCGACAGGCTTCTGGTCAGCCGTGCTCGGAAACCACTCTGCGCCGGCCTGTGCAGTGACAGTCTTGAGCTGCTCGATGGCGGCGGGCCGGTACACGTCGCCGGACACGGTCAGCACTTTTTTCTTGCGCTTTTCGATCAGGTGCTTGGCCAGCTTGGCGGTGGTGGTAGTTTTACCCGCACCCTGCAGGCCGGCCATCAGGATCACTGCCGGCGGCTGGGCTGCAAGGTTGATGTCGCTGACACCCTCGCCCATGGTGGCTGCCAGCTCCTTGCTGACGATGCTGACCAGCACCTGGCCGGGTTGCAGCGAGCCCATGACTTCCTGTCCGAGGGCCTTCTCCTTGACACGGGCAATGAAGTCGCGCACCACAGGCAGGGCGACGTCGGCTTCTAGCAGGGCCATGCGCACTTCCCGCAGCATGTCCTGGACATTGGCTTCGGTGATGCGGGCCTGGCCGCGCATTTCCTTGACGAGGCGGGAGAGTTTGTCGGTAAGGGCTGAGGCCATGAGATGGCTCCGGGCGTGGAGCAGATAGGTGGGCAAATGGGGCGCCAGCAAAGGCGCTTTGAAGGACGGTAAAGGCTAAACTGTAGACATGATTTTAGCTTTGAGTGCCTGGTGGGGTTTTGCTTGCGCTGTCGGGGCGTTTGCCAGCTACGCCGTGATCGCCCTGGCCAAGCAGCGTTTGACACCGAAAACCATGCGCCTGCTGTTGCTGGCCGCCTGGGTCCTGCACGGCCTGATGCTGGCAGAAGGCCTGCTGGGTAACCCGCCACGCTTCGGTTTTGCGCCTGCGTTGTCCATGACAGTCTGGCTGGTGCTGACGGTGTATGCGATTGAAAGCCGGCTGTTTCCCCAGTTGCAGGCACATTGGGCACTGGCCGGCATAGGCTGCGCTGCTGTGGTGCTGGCCCTGATTTTCCCCGGCACCAGCTACCACATGGTGGCATCGCCCTGGTTGCCGCTGCACTGGGCGCTCGGCATTGCCTCTTATGGCCTTTTCGCCGCAGCGGTGGTACATGGCTGGCTGATGACGCGCTCCGAGCGCTCGATCCGGCTGGCCGGGCACAACGATTCGGGCATACCGCTGATGACACTTGAGCGCCTGACCTTTCGTTTTGTGGAGGCAGGTTTTGTCCTGCTGTCGGCCACCCTGCTGGTCGGCTGGCTTTTTGCAGAGCAGCTGTACGGCCCGGGCCTGGCCTGGAAGTGGAACCACAAAACCGTTTTCTCGGTGCTGGCCTGGCTGACATTTGCCAGTCTTCTGGCCGGCCGCGCGCGGCTCGGCTGGCGCGGGCGCAAGGCGGTGCGCCTGTTGTACGTGGGCTCAGGACTGCTGCTGCTGGGCTATGCAGGCTCGCGCTTTGTGCTTGAAGTGATCCTCAAACGCGTATGAAATACCTGCTAGTCATCGTCCTCGTGCTGGTGGTTTTCTGGATCTGGCGCGGCAAGCGCCGTGATGAGCTGCGTGGTGCCCAGCCACCCAAGGCCGCCAAACCAACAAGCTCACCCCGCATCGCGACAGAAATTGTGGCCTGCCAGGTGTGTCAGGTTCACCTGCCACGCTCTGAGGCATTACCGGGCCCGGGAGGTCTGTACTGTTCCGCCGCCCACAGGCAGCAAGCAGGCGGCTGAATGCCGGAAGTCACTCACTCCTGGTTCGGCTCTGAGGACAGCAGGTCGGGCGCTTGGGAGTCCGAGCCGGACCTCGGTTCCTTTAGCCGCCTCTGGCGCGCCTTCATGGCAGCCCGGGTGACCATCGCCGGCGTTCTGTTGGCGCTGCAGGCCCTGATCCAGGGGCTGGGCAATGCCAACAACGGCTGGTCTGTCGCCATCTGTGTAGGCTACCTGTGCGCCACTGTGGCTGTGCGCATGTGGGCGCGGCCCAAGCCACCCGGTAGTACTTTTGATGCACAGTGGGTGTCAACCATCGGGGTGGACATGGTGGCCTTCTCTGCCCTAAATTTCCTGCAGGCCAGTGGCATCAACTATGTGTTGCTGTTCGCCCTGCCGGTACTGCTGGCCTCGGTGCTGGGGCCGCTTTTGCTGGCGCTCGGCACCGCTGCCAGCGTGACACTTTTCCTGCTGGCCGACGCCTGGTGGATTTCACTGCAGTCGATGGGTGAGCTGGCCTCAAGGTTTCTGCAGGCAGGCCTCAGTGGCTCCGGTTTTTTTGCAGTTGCACTGCTGGCCAACCAGCTGGCGCTTCGACTGGCACGCGAAGAGCAGCTGGCCAAAAACAGCCAATCCGTTGCGCGCATGCAGACCCAGGTCAATGAGTTGGTGATCGAGACGCTGACCGACGGCGTACTGGTGGTGGATGCCAATGGCATCGTGCGTTCAGCCAACCCGGCATCGCGACGTCTGCTGGCCACCCGTGACACCACCCGGATGGCGCCGTTCATGCTGGCCACAGAAATCGCCTGGCAACCGCTGGTTGAAATCATGCGCCGGACTTTCCTGCTTAAGGTTCCGCAGGACGCGGACGTGAACCTTGAACGCCTTGGTCACAATGGCCGTCGGCTGCATGTGCGCACCCGGCTGGCTGCTGCCCAGGACAACAGCCATGAGAGCCTGTGCGTCATGTTTCTTGAAGACCTCAGGGAAATGGAAGCGCGCGTGCGGGTGGAAAAACTGGCCGCCATGGGCCGCATGTCTGCCGCAGTGGCACACGAAATCAGGAACCCGCTGGCAGCCATCTCACAGGCCAACGCGCTGCTCGAAGAGGATTTGCAGGACGCCGGGCACCGGCAACTCACCACCATGGTCCGGCAAAATGCCCAGCGACTGGCGAAAATTGTTGACGAGATCCTTAATATCTCACGTGCCCAAGCGGTCGATGACGGTCAAATGCATACAGCCGTGGCGCTGGACGATGCCATCGCGCGAATTTCCGGCGACTGGGCAAACCAGACCGCCTCGCTAAACTTCATGCAGCTGGGGCTCGACGCCTACGGCGCATCAGTTGTGTTTGACCCGGAACACCTGCGGCGCCTGATGATCAATCTGCTGGACAATGCCCGGCGCTATGCCAGCCAAACGGGCGGTGCCATCGAGATATCGACCAGGCGCTCCTCCGGGCAGGCCCACCTTTACGTCTGGAGCGATGGGCAACCGCTTGAAAAAACCGTGCAAAACCACCTGTTTGAACCTTTCTTCTCGTCTGAAAGCCGTTCGAGCGGGCTGGGTCTGTACATTTGCAGGGAGCTTTGCGAACGCTATGGTGCAGTCATTGGTTATCAGAGGGCACTGCGCCACGCGGTCGAAGGCAATGAATTTTTTGTGGTTTTCAAGCCTGCCGACCTGACCATCGACGCCATGCTGGAGATGAACGCAAACACCAGATCCCTGCACTTTGACTCACCGATCGCCTGAAGACCATGCCGCCACCTGCAAGCACCGCGCACCAGCCCCCGGCACACATCCTGGTCATCGATGATGAGCCGGACCTGCGTACCCTCTACGAGCTGACCTTGCTGCGCGAAGGCTACCGTGTAGAGGCCGCCGGCGACCTGGCACAGGCGCGCCAGCAACTGCAGGAAAATCATTTCGACGCCGTCATCACCGACATGCGACTGCCAGACGGGCTCGGTCTTGAGCTGCTGCGCGACATGGTGGTGCAGCAGCGGCCCGAGCGGTGCGTCGTCATCACGGCGCACGGCTCTGCCGAAAATGCTGTCGAGGCACTGAAGGCAGGAGCGTTTGACTACCTGACTAAACCCGTCGACCTCAAGCAATTCCGCAGCGTCGTGGCGTCGGCCATTCAGGGCTCGAAAATCGCCGCAGCCGCCGTGCGCGCCGAGCCAGCGCAAGGGGCCAGTCTTGCAGTTCCCGCGGCCGCTGCCGCTGGCCTGCCAGGAGAATCCAACGCAGCGGCGCCGGTGCTGCAGCGCCTTGTAGGCAACTCCGCCGGCATGCAGGCTGTGAAGTCAAGAATCCTCAAAGTGGCAGGCAGCATGGCACCGGTGCTGATACAGGGCGAGTCGGGTACCGGCAAGGAACTCGTGGCCCGCGCTGTTCATGGCTGCAGCCACCGTGCCGCAGGGCCGTTTGTTGCGGTCAATTGCAGCGCCATCCCGGAGAATCTGCTCGAAGCCGAATTCTTTGGCGCACGCAAAGGTGCGTACACCGGTGCCACACAGGATCGCGCCGGCTATTTCCAGGCTGCCAAGGGCGGCACCTTGTTTCTTGACGAGATTGGTGACCTGCCGATTGCAATGCAGTCCAAATTGCTGCGGGCCATCCAGGAACGGGTTGTCAGGCCGCTGGGCTCGTCGCAGGAGGATGTAGTGGACGTGCGCATCGTCAGCGCTACCCACAAGGAGCTGGAGGCCGAAGTAGCCTTGGGCTGCTTCCGCCAGGACCTGTACTACCGGCTCAATGTCATCGTGATCAGCGTGCCTCCACTGCGCGAGCGCCCCGAAGACCTGCCAGCCCTGTGCGAGGCACTGCTTGCCAGGATTTGCCATGAGTCGGCGCTCGACACTCCTGTGCTGACGGCCAAAGTGCTGGAACGCCTGCGCGCCCACCCCTTCAACGGCAATGTCCGGGAACTTGAAAACATCCTCTACCGCGCTGTGGCCTTGAGCGAAGGTGGTGAATTGCACCTCGACGCGCAGCCCGTGCCTCCGACAGAAATTGCGCCCCCCCAGGTGGTGGCGGTACCTGCCAACCTGCAGGACTATCTCGACACCCAGGAACGCAACATCCTGTGCAAGGTGCTGCATGAAACAAGGTTTAACCGCACCGCTGCGGCAGCCAGGCTGGGCCTGAGCCTGCGCCAGATCCGCTACCGCATTGCCAGGCTCAACATCACCATGCCTGATGGCGATACCGCGGTCAATGGTGTTGAAGACCATGCCTGAAACCTCAGCGCCCGCCGGGCCGCTCTGGCAGCGCGGCTGGTACCGCTGCGCAAGAATCCTTCCATCACCCAACGTCGGCCCCAGGCCCGAGCGCGCCGATATTGACCTGCTCGTCATTCACTCCATCAGCCTGCCGCCCGGCGAGTTCGGTAATTCGAATGTGCAGCGGCTGTTCACCAACCAGCTCGATTGGGAGGAGCATGCCTACTTTCAGGACATTCGAGGCCTGAAGGTTTCATCGCACTTTTTTATCACCCGCACCGGCATGTTGTGGCAATTTGTCAGTTGCGACGAGCGGGCCTGGCATGCAGGCCAGTCGAGTTATCGGGGCAGGCCGGACTGCAATGATGATTCGATCGGCATTGAGCTGGAAGGCCTTGAGGGCGACACGTTTGAAATGCTGCAATACGAAACTCTCGCATCCCTGTGCGCTGCGCTTATGGCGCAGTACCCCATACAGCACATCGCAGGGCACGAACACATTGCAGCTGGCCGCAAACAGGACCCCGGGGCCGGCTTTGACTGGCCTTTGCTGAAACGCAACCTTGCTGCGCCGGATAGGTATTTTCCCGAAGCTTTATAAAGCAGCGGACATCACGGTATCGATCATTTAGTGAAAAACTGAGCGGTGGCAAGGCCTGGCGAAGACAAGCGTTCTGCAAGGCGCATGAACAGTAGTCATCCCGTTCAACATCCCGTTGTCAAAGGCCTTGCGGCAGGGTTCCTGGCGCCTTCCTTGTTACAGCCTGTGCGCTCCAAAACGCACAAACATCCGTAAATAAAAGTTACCGCCTGAATTCTCATCAAAAACACTACCTGTAGTGCTTGAATTCGCCACAGACCCTAGGTATAGTGTGTAAGCCTGATTAAGTTTGATGTGATTCAGGCCATGCAGGGCTATGCAAATAGCTGAACGGGACCAGCGCCAAGCCCGAAAGCAGATTACAAACCTTGAAGCAGCCTTGACCAACACATCAGACACGCACATACACGCCGCATAAACACAGCAGTACAACAAATTACTAAAACAAAGTCATAGAGGAAGCCCATGCAAACAGCTCAAAATACCGCCCCTTCAACTTCCAGCATGCAGGCACCCGTCCTGCACAGCCACGACAACTCGGCGCAATCCAATCCCTACAGCAACTACCAGATCATTCGCCGCAACGGTGCGGTCGTTCCTTTCGAGCCCAACAAAATCGCGGTTGCGATGATGAAAGCCTTTCTTGCCGTGCACGGCACGCAGGGCGCAGCTTCTGCCAGCGTTCGTGAAACCGTCGATGAACTGACGCAAGCCGTTATGCGCGCATTGATGCGCTCGCGTCCGGGCGGTGGCACCTTCCATATTGAAGACGTGCAGGACCAGGCGGAGCTCGGTCTGATGCGCGGCGGGCACCATGAGATCGCCCGCGCCTATGTGCTCTACCGCGAAAAGCGCACCCAGGAGCGCGCCCGCCAGCCCCAGGCGCAAACACCCGCTGTCACCTTGCTGAACGTCATCGACGGCGGCAAGAAGGTAGCGCTCGACATCCGCAACCTGCAGGCACTGATTGAAGCGTCTTGCGCCAATCTTGGCGCAGAGGTCAAGGCCGCCCCCATCGTTGCCGAGACTATGCGCAACCTGTATGACGGCGTGCCCATTGACGAGGTTTACAAAGCCTCCATCCTGGCGGCCCGTACGCTGATTGAGAAAGACCCTGACTACACCTACGCCACCGCCCGCCTGCTGATGCACACCATCCGCCGCGAAGTGCTGGGCGGTGAAGTTACCCAGGAAGACATGCAGAGCCGTTATGCCGAGTACTTCCCGCAGTTCATCGCCAAGGGCGTGCAGAACGAGCTGCTTGATGAAAAGCTCCAGCAGTTCGACCTAGCCCGCCTGGGTGCGGCGCTCAAGCCCGAGCGCGACCTGAAGTTTGACTACCTCGGGCTGCAGACCCTGTTTGACCGCTACTTCCTGCACGTCCGCAAGCAGCGCATCGAGTTGCCACAGGCTTTCTTCATGCGCGTGGCCATGGGCCTGTCGCTGAATGAAATCAACCGCGAAGAGCGGGCCATCGAGTTCTACGAAATCCTGTCGTCCTTCGATTTCATGTCGAGCACACCAACGCTTTTCAACGCCGGCACCCTGCGCTCCCAGCTGTCATCGTGCTATCTCACCACGGTTGCCGATGACCTCGGCGGCATTTATGACGCCATCAAGGAAAACGCCCTGCTGTCCAAATTTGCAGGCGGCCTGGGCAACGACTGGACACCGGTACGCGCACTCGGCGCCCACATCAAGGGTACCAACGGTGAATCACAGGGCGTGGTGCCCTTCCTGAAGGTCGTCAACGACACCGCTGTCGCCGTCAATCAGGGCGGCAAACGCAAGGGCGCGGTCTGCGCCTACCTCGAAACCTGGCATCTGGACATTGAAGAGTTTCTGGAACTGCGTAAAAACACGGGTGATGACCGCCGCCGCACCCACGACATGAACACCGCCAACTGGATTCCCGACCTCTTCATGCGCCGCGTGATGGAAAAGGGCACGTGGACGCTGTTCTCGCCCAACGACACACCGGACCTGCACGACAAGTTCGGCAAGGAATTTGAAAAGATCTACACCGCTTACGAAGAGCGCGCAGCCCGCGGCGAAATCAAGCCTTCACGCACCTTGCAGGCGACCGACATGTGGCGCAAGATGCTGTCGATGCTGTTTGAAACCGGCCATCCTTGGATCACCTTCAAGGATGTCTGCAACATCCGCTCGCCACAGCAGCATGTCGGCGTCGTGCACTCTTCAAATCTCTGCACCGAGATCACGCTCAACACCAGCGAAACAGAAACGGCCGTCTGTAACCTCGGCTCAGTCAACCTTGTACAGCACCTGAAGAACGGCGCGGTAGACCACGAGAAACTGCAAAAGACCATCACCACAGCCATGCGCATGCTGGACAACGTGATCGACATCAACTATTACGCCGTCAAAAAGGCACGTGACTCCAATATGCGCCACCGGCCCGTGGGCCTTGGCATCATGGGCTTTCAGGATTGCCTTTATGAACTGCGTGTGCCTTACGCATCGCAGGAAGCCGTCGAGTTTGCCGACAAGTCCATGGAGGCTGTGTGCTACCACGCCTACTGGGCGTCAACCGAGCTGGCTAAAGAGCGCGGAAAATATGCCAGCTACAAGGGCTCGCTATGGGACAAGGGCATCCTGCCACTCGACACGCTCAACATGCTGCTCGAAGAACGCGGTGGCTACGTTGAGGTGGACCGCTCCTCCACGCTGGACTGGGAAGCCCTGCGCCAAAAAATCGCCAGGGACGGGATGCGCAATTCAAACTGCGTCGCCATTGCGCCGACAGCAACAATTTCCAACATCATCGGCGTGGACGCCTGCATCGAACCATGCTTTGGCAACCTGTCTGTCAAGTCCAACCTGTCCGGCGAGTTCACGGTCATCAACCACTATCTGGTGCGCGACCTGAAAGTGCTCGGGCTCTGGGACGATGTCATGGTGGTGGACCTCAAGCACTTTGACGGTTCACTGCGCCCGATTGACCGTGTACCGCAGGACATCAAGGCCCTGTATGCCACGGCTTTTGAAGTCGAAACCCAGTGGATTGTTGAAGCTGCAGCACGCCGCCAGAAATGGATAGACCAGGCGCAGTCACTCAACATCTATATGGCAGGCGCCTCTGGTAAAAAGCTTGATGAGACCTACAAGCTCGCATGGTTGCGCGGGCTGAAAACCACTTACTACCTGCGTACACAAAGCGCGACCCATGCAGAAAAATCCACCGTAACCGCCGGCAAGATGAACTCGGTTTCATCTGGTACCGTCACGGCCAGCAGTTCATCCGGCGCAGCACGCAGTGCACTTGATGCTGCAGTGGCCGCCGCGCAGGCACAGATGAATGCGATACCTGCAACCGATATCAAGTTTTGCGCGATCGATGATCCGGGTTGCGAGGCTTGCCAATAAAAATGCCACCCTGCGCGATGAAGTTTATTGCGCGAATTTTGCTATCGATTCGATGTAATTGAGCAACACTAATTTGCAGCAACATGAATGAAAACTTTTCATTTTGAATCGCTGCTTTCATAATCCCAAAGTATTGGAAACCTCACATGTTGACCTGGGACGAAGAAGTCAAACCATCATCGCAAAAAAATTTCAACAGCGGCATGCCCGAAGGCCGCTCGACGGAACTTCCGCCTCTTTCTTCTGCGCATTCCCCTTCGCGTGTTTTTTCTGAAACTGAAGCACCAGCCCGCATGCTGAACGACGGTGCGTTTTCTCCCGCTGCAAACGCTGCACCGGTTACGCCGCTTTCACCTGCTGCTGCGATACCTGCCGTGATGAAACGCGTCAAGGCTTCGGACAAACGCATCATCAACGGCCAGACTGATGTCAACCAGCTGGTGCCGTTCAAATACAAGTGGGCCTGGGAAAAGTACCTCGCCTCCTGCGCCAACCATTGGATGCCGCAGGAAGTCAACATGACGCGCGACATCGCACTTTGGAAAGACCCGAACGGGCTGACCGAAGACGAGCGTCGCCTGGTAAAGCGCAACCTCGGTTTTTTTGTCACCGCTGATTCGCTCGCCGCCAACAACATCGTGCTGGGTACCTACCGCCACATCACGGCACCTGAATGCCGCCAGTTTTTGCTGCGCCAGGCTTTTGAAGAAGCCATCCACACCCACGCTTACCAGTACATCACCGAGTCCCTGGGCCTTGACGAAGCAGAAATCTTCAACGCTTACAACGAAGTGCAATCCATCAAGGACAAGGACCAGTTCCTGATTCCTTTCATTGAGGTGATTTCCGATCCGCATTTCAAGACCGGTACGCCCGAAGCAGACCAGACGCTGCTCAAGTCGCTGATCGTGTTTGCCTGCTTGATGGAAGGCCTGTTCTTTTATGTCGGCTTCACGCAGATTTTGGCCCTGGGCCGCCAGAACAAGATGACCGGTGCCGCCGAGCAGTACCAGTACATCCTGCGCGATGAATCCATGCACTGTAATTTCGGCATTGACCTGATCAATCAGCTCAAACTTGAAAATCCGCATCTGTGGACGACTGAGTTCAAGGCTGAGATCAAGGCATTGTTCATGCATGCTGTGGAGCTCGAATACCGCTACGCCGAAGACACCATGCCGCGTGGTGTGCTGGGGCTCAACGCATCGATGTTCAAGGGTTACTTGCGCTACATCGCCAATCGCCGCGCCACACAGATCGGCTTGGAGACCCTGTTCCCGAACGAAGAAAATCCATTCCCGTGGATGAGTGAAATGATTGACCTGAAGAAGGAGCGCAACTTCTTCGAGACCCGGGTTATTGAATACCAGTCAGGCGGTGCCCTGTCCTGGGACTGATCAAACAATTGAGACAAGACGACCAAAAATGATTTCAAGAATTGCAATGACCAGTGACAGCGCCAAAGAGCGCGCGTTGGGCTTTGCTCCTGTGTTCGCGGCGCTGGGCCCGGTTATCCGTTGGCCCAACGCCGTGAATCGCTTTGCGTACTCCAAACGTGAAGTGCTCTTTGCAACGTGATCAAGGAGAAAACTATGGCAACTGCGAAAAAACCTGCGGCTAAAAAAGCTGCACCAGCGAAAGCACCGGCAAAAAAAGTAGTGGCGAAGAAAGCCCCTGCAAAAAAAGTAGTGGCGAAAAAAGCCCCTGCAAAGAAAGCACCGGCCAAGAAGGTAGCCGCTAAGAAGGCTCCGGCCAAAAAAGCTGCAGCGAAAAAAGCACCGGCGAAAAAAGCCGCTGTCAAAAAAG
>JANYFF010000450.1 GCA_025362825.1 Polaromonas sp.
CGAAAGTCGCTGATGTGGTGCAGCAGCGCCCCCAGCGCAAACTGGTAGCCCCAGGCCACCTGGCCACGCCGGGCGTGCGGCAGGCACAGCTGCAGCGCATCAATGAAGGCGTGGGCCAGCGGGTCAAAGTAGTCGCGCAGAACGCGGTCGGTTTCCTTCTGGCCGATGAAGAGTTCGCGCGCCACCAGCAGGGCGTAATACTCGCCTTCCTCGCTGGCACGCAGGCGCAGCACGGGGCCGATAAAAGCCTCGATGATGCGCGGCAGCGTCTGTGCATCGACCGGGTCGCGCGTGACGTTGCGCAGCTCTTTCAGACGCTCTTCGACGGTGGTGTTCCAGTGCGAAAAGATGGCGTAAAACAGCTCGTGCTTGGGTCCGTAGTGGTAGCCCACCAGGGCCAGCGGCACGCCCGCCTCTTCGGCGATCTGGCGAATGCTGACGGCGTGGTAGCCGCGCTGGGCAAAGAGCTTTTCGGCGGCCAGCAGGATGTCGGCTTTGCGGTCCGGACGCGTCATCGTGGCCTGCTCAACCACAGCGGCGCGCGAACGCACCGGTTTGCGGGGCTTCAAAGAGGTAATGAGGCTGCTTGGCACGCCACGACTGTACGACCGTACAATTTTCTACGTACGCGGACAAACCCTGATAACGTCGAAATCACCCAAACGCACTTTTTTAGCGTGCGCCATGCCGTCAAAATAGGCACCATGAATTCACTTGACGGCATCCGTGTTCTCGATTTGTCCCGCGTGCTTGCGGGCCCCTGGTGTACCCAGACGCTGGCCGACCTGGGTGCAGACGTGATCAAAATTGAACGTCCTGGCACCGGCGACGACACCCGCACCTGGGGGCCGCCCTTTCTGAAGGATGCGCAGGGCGTGGACACGCAAGAGGCGGCTTACTACCTCGGCACCAACCGCAACAAGCGCTCGGTAACCTGCGACATTGCGCATCCCGAAGGCCAGGCGCTGATACGCGAACTGGCGGCGCACTGCGATGTGTTTGTTGAGAACTTCAAAGTCGGCGACATGGCGCGCTACGGACTGGACTACGCCTCGCTCAAGGCCATCAACCCGCGGCTGGTGTATTGCTCGGTCACCGGTTTTGGCCAGACCGGACCGTATGCCGACCGCGCCGGTTACGACTATGCCGTGCAGGGCATGGGCGGCCTGATGAGCGTGACGGGTGAGCGAGACGACCTGGGCGGCGGACCGCAAAAAGTCGGCGTCGCCGTCGCTGATCTGATGACCGGCATGTACGCCACCGTCGGCATTCTGGCAGCGCTGCGCCATGCCGAAAAGACCGGCGATGGCCAGCAGGTTGACATGGCCCTGCTCGACACCCAGGTCGCCATGCTGGCGAATCTGGGCGCCAACTATCTTGTAAGCGGCAACACACCGGGTCGCGCCGGCAATGCGCACCAGAACATCGTGCCCTACCAGGTGTTTGAAGTCGCGCCGACCGCTGACGGCCATGCTGACCACCTGATCCTGGCGGTGGGCAACGACGCCCAGTATGCGAAGTTTTGCACCGTGGCCAACATTCCCGAGCTGGCCACAAACCCGCTGTTTGCGAAAAACCGCGACCGCGTGCTGAACCGCGACAAGCTGGTGCCGATTCTTGACGCGGTGATGAGAACCCGCAGCAAGCCCGACTGGCTGGCAGCGCTTGAAGCCGCCAAAGTGCCCTGCGGCGCCATCAACAACCTGGCTGAGGTGTTCGCCGACCCGCAAATCGCCGCCCGCAACATGGTCACGCAGTGGCAGCATCCCGTTAAAAGCGACCTGCAGCTGGTCTCCAGCCCGATTCGGCTCAGCCTGACGCCGGTACGCACTGACCTGCCGCCACCACAGCTCGGTCAGCACACGGCAGAGGTATTGGCCGAGGTGCTGGGGTATGCCGACGAAAAACTGTCCGGCTTGCAGGCCGACGGCGTCATCTGAGTGAGCATGTAATGGCCATATTTCCGGCAGCTATTGCCCAGTGAAACGCCGCAGCGCGCTCTTGCTGGCAGCCTTGCCAGCGCTGGGATTCGCCAGGGAGTCCGCGCTGCCTGTGCCCGTTTCGCTGCAGGCGAGTGCTGCGCTGGCAGTGGCACGCGGCGACCCGCTGGTGCTGCTGGTCAGCCTGCCCGGCTGCCCTTTTTGCGAAGCGGTCAGGCGCAATTATTTGCTGCCCATGCTTGCCGATGGCCTGCCAGCCTGGCAAATCACCGTGCACGACAGGCTACAAAAAATCCTTGACTTCAACGCGCAGGCGTCAAGCGGCGCAGCACTTGCCGCGCGATGGAAGATTCGCGTCACGCCGACGGTGCTGTTTTTTGACGCCAAGGGCACGGAAATTGCTCACAGACTGGAGGGTATTTCAGCCGACTTTTACGGCGCTTACCTCGACAGCGCCCTCGA
>JANYFF010000447.1 GCA_025362825.1 Polaromonas sp.
CCAAGTTGCTCGAATCAAAAAGCCTGGGCCAGAAAACCGGCGCCGGTTTTTACAAGAAGGTTGGTCGCGACATCCTGCGCCTCGACCCTGAAAGCATGGAATACGTCCCCGGTGGCGCGAAGGCCAATGACGTGGTGGGCCGCATGCTGAAAAAACCGGCCGGTGAGCGCCTGAAATTGCTGCGCGAAGCCGAGGGCGACGAAGCGCGTTTTCTGTGGGCCATCCTGCGCGATCAATTTCATTACGCAGCTGTGCATCTTGAGAGCATTGCCGAGACCGCACGCGACATCGACTTCGCCATGCGCTGGGGCTTTGGCTCCAAACAGGGGCCGTTTGAGCTCTGGCAACAAGCCGGCTGGCTGCAGGTCGCGACCTGGATCAAGGAAGACATTGACGCCGGCAAGGCGATTTCAAAAGCACCGCTGCCGGACTGGGTATTTACCGGCCCGGTCGCTGCTGCCGGCGGCGTGCACACTCCTGAAGGCTCGTGGAGCGCGTCTGCCAAAAAATTCATCCTGCGCCGCCAGTTGCCGGTCTATGCGCGCCAGCATTTTCCCGAGAACGTGCTGGGTGCCAATGCGCCCCAGTTCCTCACAGCCGGCACCACTGTTCATGAAGACGATGCGATTCGTCTCTGGACGCTGGACGGCACCGAAGGCGACGTGCTGATTGCCAGCATCAAAACCAAGATGCACGCCATCAGCCCGGACGTGGCAGAAGGCCTGGCGATGGGTGTTGAACTTGCAGAGCAAGGCTACAAGGGCCTGGTGATCTGGTCCAACGACGAGATGTTCTCGGCCGGCGCCGATCTGCAGGCCATGCTGCCGGCCTTCATGCTGGGCGGTGCAGCTGCAGTGGAAGGTGCCGAAGCCGAACTGCAGAACGTTATGCTGAAAATGCGCTACGCGGCCGTGCCGGTGGTGTCGGCCATTCGTGGCTTGGCGCTGGGCGGCGGCTGCGAGATGGCGGTGTATTCAGCCAAACGGGTGGCTGCGATGGAAAGCTATATCGGCCTGGTCGAAGTCGGTGTTGGCTTGGTACCGGGTGCGGGCGGCCTCGCCTACATTGCACGCCGCGCAGCCGAGAATGCTGCAACGTCCACCAACAAGGACATCCTGCCATTTTTGACCGAAGGCTTCACCGCAGCCGCGATGGCAAAGGTTGGCACCAGCGCCATTGAAAGCCGCAAGATCGGCTACCTGCTGGACAGCGACGTTATCGTGCCGAACAAGGACGAGTTGCTCTTTGTCGCCATTAATGAGGCGCGCGCGATGTTCAACTCGGGCTACCGCGCACCGCACAAGCGCCTGTTCCCGGTGGTCGGGCGTAGCGGGCTCGCGACCATCAAGGGCCAGCTGGTCAATATGCGCGACGGCGGTTTTATCAGCGCCCACGACTTCCACATCGCCAGCCTGATTGCCAACGTAGTTTGCGGCGGCGATGTTGACAACGGCACGTTGGTGAGCGAGGAATACCTCATGATACTGGAGCGCAAGGCCTTCTGTTCGTTGCTCGAAAACGCCAAGACCCAGGAACGCATCATGGGCATGATGAGTACGGGTAAGCCGGTGAGGAACTGATGCAACACCCACCAAATCGCTTGGAGCGCCAGCTCGAACGGCTCGACGAAGTTCCAGCGTTTGCACGCACCTGGTTTCGCAGCGTGGTACTGCGTCGTGCCGTGCCGTTTACCGGCACTGCGGGCATACGTTTTATCGACATGAGCCAGGAGCGTACCGAGGTCAGCATCGCCAACCGGCACAAGGTGCAAAACCACATCGAGGGCATCCATGCATCGGCCATGAACCTGCTGGCCGAGACCGCCACCGGCATGGTGGTGGGCATGAACGTGCGCGATGACTGCATACCGCTGGCCAAGGAACTGAAAATGGCCTTCAAGAAGCGCGCCACGGGCGACATGCGCGCAGTCGCAACGCTGACCGACGAGCAGCGCGCACGCATGCAGGCCAGTGACAACGGTGAGGTCAATGTGGCCGTCACGGTCACCGACGAGGCCGGCGTGCAGCCGGTTGAATGTGAATTTGTCTGGGCCTGGATTCCCGCGGGCCCGCGCAAGCCAAAGCAATAACTGAAGAATCAAGGAACTAACACCATGGCCAAACAAGTCCAGGAAGCCTATATCGTTGCCGCCACGCGCACGCCCATCGGGCGCTCGCACCGCGGTTTCTTCCGCAACATGCGGCCCGACGACCTGCTGGTCAAGGCCTTGCAGGCAGCGCTGGCGCAGTTGCCGACGCTGGACCCGAAAGCAATTGAAGACATCATCTGCGGCTGTGCGATTCCTGAAGGTCCGCAAGGTCTTAACATTGCCCGCATTGGCGCGGTGCTGGCAGGTTTGCCAACCAGCGTGGGCGGCATCACCGTGAACCGTTTTTGCGCATCGGGCCTGTCTGCGGTGCAGATGGCCGCAGACCGGATTCGCGTTGGTGAAGCCGAGGTGATGATCGCAGCTGGGGTTGAAAGCATGAGTATGGTGCCGATGTCGGGCAACTCGCCGTCGCTGTCGCCAGCCATGTTCGCGAATGACGAAAACATCGGCATCGCCTATGGCATGGGCCTGACGGCTGAAAAAGTTGCGCAGCAGTGGAAGGTTTCGCGCGAGGCGCAAGACCAGTTTGCCTACGACTCGCACATGAAGGCGCTGAAAGCCCAGCAGGCCGGTGAGTTCACCAGCGAGATCACACCGGTGGAGGTGACGGACCGCAGCGCCAACCTGGAAACCGGCGAGGTCATTGCCAAAACGCGCACCGTCAGCATGGATGAAGGTGCACGCCCCGACACCACAATAGAAGGCCTGGCCAAACTCAAGACCGTGTTTGCGGCGCGTGGATCGGTCACGGCCGGCAACAGCTCGCAGACGTCGGACGGCGCCGGTGCGCTGGTCCTGGCCAGTGAAAAAGCCGTGAAGGAATTCGGCCTCAAGCCGCTGGCGCGCTTTGTGAGCTACGCTGCCAAGGGCGTGCCGCCCGAGATCATGGGCATAGGCCCGATCGAGGCCATCCCGGCTGCCCTGCGCTATGCCGGCCTCAAGCAGGACGACATCGACTGGTTTGAGCTGAACGAAGCGTTTGCCGCGCAGTCGCTGGCGGTAATCAACACACTGGGCCTGGACGCCAGCAAGGTCAACCGCATGGGCGGCGCGATCGCGCTGGGTCATCCGCTGGGTGCGACCGGTGCCATTCGTGCTGCGACCGTGATCCATGCGCTGCAGCGCCACCAGCTCAAGTACGGCATGGTGACGATGTGTGTAGGCATGGGGCAGGGCGCTGCAGGCATCTTTGAACGGGTTTAAACCGAAAATTTCAGTGTTTTACTGCCGTAGCCCCGGTAATATGTGCATCTCTTGCTATTAATTAAATAGCATTTGACCGATTGTCAAGAGCATGGCCGCCCGGGTCGCAAACACGACTGCCTGATCTGCCGCCTCGCCTCAAACTACAGCCATGACCAAGCATCTTTTTGACCATGCCCTTACCTTGCAGCCCGCCGGCAGTGACCACCCGAACACCTGGACAGGCGCCACCAGCCCGGCTTACTGGAACATGGTGGGACCGTTTGGTGGCGCCAC
>JANYFF010000547.1 GCA_025362825.1 Polaromonas sp.
TTTTCGCGCAACTTTTACGCCGCCTACGAGCGCAGCATCTCGGGCGCCCTAGGCACCCTGTATGTCTTCTACGACCTGTCACGGCGTTTCACCGTCCGCGGCCAGGCCGGTCAGCAAAGCGCGGTGGATTTGATATTTACGATTCCGTACGACTGAACTTGCCTGGCAGGCAGCCAGCCAACGCGCCGGCGGTAGTTGTGAAGCGAATCAGCCCACAGGACTGATTGCAATAGATGGTGCCCTTGGCAGGAATCGGACCTGCGACCTATCCCTTAGGAGGGGATCGCTCTATCCACTGAGCTACAAAGGCAGGCCGCTAGTTTAACAAGGCCGGGCAGCGCGCTGCACGGATCTTCGTAATCGGACCGGTTTCAGGCTCATCAAAGCATTGCTGCACGTCCCCAAAATGCCTGACACGCCCGTCAAGCTGTGCTGTTACCGTTCCGGTATCGATCGCAGACCCAGAACCCCGGCGTAGGCGCCGCCTTACCCTGGAACAACAAATCGGCTGATGGTGACTGCCCGGAGAGGGCATAAGGTCAGGCTTTAACGACAGGAGCGCCATATGCCCACACCAAACCAGACACTCATTGATCTTGAAACCAGATTCTGGAACTCCATGGTCCATCAGGACACGGATGCGGCGCTGGAGTTGTTGAGCGAGCCGGCGCTTATGGTCAGTGCGCATGGGGCGATGAAGTTTGACCACGCGGCTTACCGGAAGATGGCGGAGCAGGGCTCCATGGTCGTTACCTCGTTTGAGTTTGGCGACATGCAGGTCGTATTTCCAAATGAAGCGACGGCCATCCTGACCTACGGCGTTACCCAAAGCGTTGCTCCCCGCGGGACGGGCGACAGGACGGTGCAGCAAATGAACGACAGCTCTACCTGGATCCAGAAGGACGGGCGCTGGCAATGCGCCATGCACACCGAGACGCCGGTTGCAGCGAAGCAGGCAGCGCACTGACCGGGACGTGAACCATCCAGGGAAGCCAATACTCCTTTTTTAATAGCGAGTTATGACGGGAATACGGGGCTAACAGCGTAAAACACCCTAAAAAAGGCATTTTTACCTCCTGCTCGGGGTGGCGACGGGTTTTTGGGAGCTTCAAGGCAATTCAGGCGACAAATAGCCCTCCTGCCCCTGTGCTGCGGTCATCTATTGCTATGTAATTAATAGCAAAGCGGTTTGTGCACCGGTTTTGGACCGCGAACGCTCCGGCAAATCTTGCAGGCAGGACTGACAGCCCTGCCCTGCCCCGTCCTACCAGCCGGTTTAACGGCGGGGGCTAGTCTCGAAGCTTCACTCTACGGGCGCTACGCATGGCTGAAGCATCATCACGGGTTTTATGGAAGGGCGCGATCAGCTTTGGGCTGGTGCACATACCGGTGGGCCTGCACTCGGCCACGTCCGAGCAGGGGCTGGACTTTGACTGGCTGGACAAGCGCAGCATGGACCCGGTCGGCTACAAGCGCATCAACAAGAAGACGGGCAAGGAAATCACCAAAGAAAACATCGTCAAGGGCATCGCCTACGAAGAAGGCCAGTACGTGGTGCTGAACGACAAAGAGATTGCCGATGCCTACCCCAAGACGACGCAGACGATTGAAATCGAGGCGTTTGTAAACGCTAGCGACATTCCTTTTGTTTACCTTGAACGGCCCTACTACGTCGCCCCTATCAACAAGGGCGCCAAGGTGTATGCCCTGCTGCGCGAGACCCTGCTGAAAACCGGCAAGGTGGGTGTGGCGCGGGTGGTGATACAGACCAAACAACATCTGGCGGCGCTGATACCGTCCGGCCGCGGCATGGTGCTGAACCTGCTGCGCTGGGACGATGAAATACGCCCTTGGACCAACCTCGAGTTGCCGCCTGAAGGGCTGAAGGCCGCAGGCATTCGCGATGCTGAACTGAAAATGGCCGAGCAACTGGTGGCAGACATGAGCGCGAAGTGGAACCCCGAGTCTTACAAGGACGAATTTCGCGATGCCATCATGAAGCTGGTGGACCAGCGCGTCAAAGATGGCAAGACTGAAACCGTCACACCGCTGGAACACCTTGAAGAAGGAGACGCTGGCCAGAACAGCGCGCAGATCATTGACCTGACTGAATTGCTCAAACGCAGCCTGAAGAAACCGGCCAGCAAGACGGCCAATGTTTCGGATGCGCCATCAAAGGCAGCAAAACCTGCGGCGGCCAAAAAAGCCGTTGCTTCCAAGGCCAGAGCTGCCGCGCCGAAAAAGCGGGCTGCCTGAGGGCTGCAGGTCAGGCGGGGCTTGCCTGCCTGCGCGCAGCTGAAGCCAGGCGCAGCACCGTCGCATAACCCGGCTGTACTTCCATCTGCTGTGTCACGCCTTTGGCGGCAAGCAGGCGATGCGCTGCAGGGAGCTGCCAGCACGGCAGCTGGGTAAACATGTGGTGCTCGCAGTGGTAGTTGACCCAGTAGGGCGCAATCAGCGCACGCTCGACGAAATTGGCGTGGGTTGTGCGGGCATGGCGCAGGGGGTTGGTGCCGTTTTGCACAATGAGCGCGTGCTCGGCAAGATTGCGCAACCGGCTGACCAGCGGCAGCCATGTTGCCATCGGCAGCAGCCACATCAAAAGCCAGGCCCACCAGAAGCCAGCGAGGCTGAAGATGGCTAAGCCGGTTGCGTTGGTCAGCAAAAAGACGCGCTGCTTTTTGGCCTCTCGCACCAGCAGGTTAAACCTGGAAGAGCCGGCCGGTGGTGACTTCAGAACGGCTGCCAGCGTACCAAAACGCTGCTTGAAAAACGTTTGCCCGGTGAGATCACGCAATATCTTGCGGCGCAGCGACTGCGGCGTGATGGGAAACGGCGCAGACAGCACCAAGTCGGGGTCTTCGGTTTGCTGGACAAAGCGGTGATGCTGCAGGTGGTAAGGCCGGTAAATATTCAGCTCGCTGCCGCAAAACCATAGGGCCAGCCGGTCATTGACCCTGCGGTTGGCATGTAGCAGGCCGTGCGCGGCATCGTGCATCAAAATAAAAAGGCCGAGCTGCCGGTTACCAACAACCATCACCATCACCGGAATAGTGAGCGGCCATGCAATGCCGACGGCCATTGCCGCAGCTATCACCAGCCAGCAGTGCAGCACCAGCGCAAAGCCCATGAAGGACGAGCGCGCAGACAGCGCCTGCCACTCATTTGCGGTAAAAAAAGTCTCGGGTTTCACACGGGCGGCAGCAGTCATCCTGGAACTGTACGCAACCTGCCCGCAAATATCAATGAGGACTGGTAGCTTTATGTGACAGGGTTACAGCCTGACGGCCAGCGCGCACCGCACATAAAAAATCCCGGCGTGCAGTGCATCGCCGGGATTATCGTGACTGTTTAGATGACGGTTATTTCATGCCGTATTTGACTTTGGCCTCGTTGACGCAGTTGTCCTTTGGCACGCCTGCAAGGCTGTCGCAACGCTCTTTGGCTGCCTTGTATTCAGCCGTGCGCTTGTCTTCGCTGGCTTCCTGCTTCACGTTGGCCATCTTGTCGGCGCGGGCGTTGCCCGTTTCTGCAGAGACTTTTGCAACCTTCGCATCTTCCTTGGCCTTCACATGCGCGACCTTGGCATCCTTGACGCACACGTCCTTGGCATTACCCGACAGGTCGTCGCACTTTTCCTTGGCCGTGTCGTAAGCGGCATCGGCCTTGGCAACAGCGACCTTTGCCGTATGTTTCACACTGGGTTCGTAATTTGCCTCAGCCTCCGCCTTGGCGACCTTTTCGGCGCCTTTGGCTTCAGATATACAAATGTCTTTGGCGTTAGCCTTCAATGCCCCGCACTTTTCCTTTGCGGTTTTGTATTCGCTGGAAATACGGGTTTTTTCGGCCTTGTATTCGACCTTGGTCATGGCCATCGCGCTACCGGCGAAGGCGCACGACATGGCGAGCGTAAGCATTGCAATTTTAGTGTTCATGTTGATTTCTCCGGAAAGTGTTGTTGCGTGTAAACGTCTGCTTGACGAGCTCAATAGCGCTCGAAGAAGTTTGTCGGGTTTTTTTTGTGCCAGGCTGTGACCTGATGTTCGGCTTCTTCCAGGGTTATGCCATGGCGTTCCTGGATTTTCCCCAGCAACTGGTCACGTTTACCGGCGATCACGTCCAGGTCGTCGTCGGTCAGCTTTCCCCACTGTTCCTGCACTTTTCCCTTGAATTGAAGCCAGTTACCCTCGATGGTGTCTTTGTTCATGCTGTTCTCCTGAAAGGTTTGAAAATTCACCGGACAGACTGATGCCAATCCGAGAAAACAACAGTACGACCAACGCGTTTAACGTGCGGTAGTCTGGTGCGTTATCAGTGCGTAAGCTCATGCCTACATGTTCTGAAATACGGATTCTTGGGGAACGGCGAATCTGGCGCGTTGGCCAGATGATTGAATGAAAGACGCGCGAAAAGCGGCCCCGTCAAATGGCTAGTTGCGCAGCTGCTCGATCTCGCTCTTCAACGCAGCCGCCCATTCGCGGCGATTGCGGCCGTCTGCAGTTTGGGGTGCACCAAAGGTCATAACCACGGCAATATTTGACGTGCACAGCGTGCGCCAGAGCGAGCCATACAGCGTGTCGTCACCCACGTAGCAAGGCGCAAAACTGCGCTGCCCGGTGACCTGGTCAACGAAATCCAGCGCGACCGGCTGGACAGGCGCACCGGCTGCAATAGCGGCCTCGAACAGGTTGGCATGAAAAGGCAAAAGGCTGCGGCCATCACTGGTGGTGCCTTCTGGAAAGATGCCGATCACATCGCCGGCACGCAGGCGTTCGGTCATGTGGTGCACCACGCGCATGGCATCGCGTCGGGACTCGCGCTCTATAAACACGGTACCGACACCGGTGGCAAGTGTGCCAATCACCGGCCATTTTTTAATATCAGCCTTGGACACAAAACGGCAGAACCTTGCGGCGTGCAGCGATGTGATGTCGAGCCACGATATATGGTTGGCCACCAGCAGCATCGGGCCGTTACTTACCGGTTGGCCTTTTACTATTAATTTAATAGCAATAAGCCCAAGCATCTCAAGGGACCAGACCTGAATCCGTATCTCACGTTGCGCTTGAGGCAGGCGCGGAAAGACCAGCAGTATGGTTACAAAACCCACCACAATATGCAGCAGCGCACGCGCCAGCTTGCCGCAGGCTTTCAGCTTGTTCATAAATAGAACACAGGCCTCAAGGCGTGGCCTGGTAGGCCACCTGCCCACCGACCAATGTGTAGCGCACGCGGGCCGGCAACTGGTAGCCGGAAAACGGCGTGTACTTGCCCTGGCTGCGCAAGGTATCGGCATCGACTGTCCATTCGGCCGACGGATCAAATACACAAATATCTGCAACACCGCCCTTGACGAGCTGGCCGGCACTGGCCTGCAGCGTACCCAGTGCGCTGCCCAGAACGCGGGCCGGCTCGCTGGTCAGCACCGCCAGCGCACGCATCAGGCTGGCGTCGTCCTTACCCCACTTGCAGGCCAGTGACAGCAACAGCTCAAGCCCCGTAGCGCCCGGCTCGGCCTCTGCGAACGGCAGTGTCTTGGCGTCTTCGTCCACCGGTGTGTGGTCTGACACCAGCGCGTCAATCGTTCCGTCGGCCAACCCCTCGCGGATGGCATCGCGGTCACGTTGCTGGCGCAGTGGCGGATCGAGCCGCATGCGGCTGTCAAAGTAACCAATATCAGTGTCTATCAGGTGCAGGCTGTTGATACTGACATCGCAGCTCACGGGCAGGCCCTGCGCCTTGGCCGCAGCCACCAGCGCCACACCGGCCGCGCTGCTGATGCGGCACAGGTGCACACGCGCGCCGGTGGCACGCATGAGTTCAAAAATCACATGCAGGGCAATGGTCTCGGCCGCTACCGGCACGCCGCTCAGGCCCAGCCGCGTGGCCAGCGCGCCGCTGGCGGCGACGCCTTTACCCAGGTAGACCTCTTGCGGCCGCAGCCAGACGCTATAGCCAAAGCTCGCAGCGTACTGCAGGGCACGCATCATGACCTGCGTATTGGCCAGCGGCACTTCAGCCTGGCTGAAACCGACACAGCCGGATTCGGTGAGCTCGACCATCTCGGTCAATGCCTCGCCCTGCAGACCGCGCGTCAATGCGCCCAGCGGAAAGACCCTGGCCTGGTGCAGTTTTTCAGCGCGAAATCTGAGCATCTCTACCAGGCCCGGCTCGTCGAGCACCGGGTCGGTATCGGGCGGGCAAACCAGGCTGGTCACACCGCCGGCCACAGCCGCCGCGAGCTCACTCTCCAGCATGCCTTCGTGTTCATAACCTGGCTCG
Source organism: Polaromonas sp. (assembly GCA_025362825.1). Taxonomy (GTDB): domain Bacteria; phylum Pseudomonadota; class Gammaproteobacteria; order Burkholderiales; family Burkholderiaceae_C; genus Polaromonas. The sequence goes on from JANYFF010000547.1 coordinate 6,283, forward strand.
CGCAGCCGGGCCGACAGATCAATCAACCCCGGTGCGACGATGCAGCCGGTGGCATCAATGATCTTGTTGGGAGAAAAATCAGCCAGCGGCGTTTGTAACGACAGGATGCGACCGCCTGCAATCGCGACATCACCAACCGCATCCAGGCCGGAGACGGGGTCCATAACACGGCCATTTTTTATAAGTATCTTCATGTTGTTTCCACCGCTTGCTCAAATAGACCGGGAGAGAATGTTTTTCCGCAGGGCCGTCCCAAGGAAAAATGCACCCCCTCGGGGGGGCAGCGAACCACACGCAATGGGAAGCGTGGAGGCCATTTTCATGCTTCATTTCCCGCAACAATGCTCATCACCGCCATGCGCACAGCGATACCGAAGGTGACTTGGGGCAAGATAACGCTCTGCGCGCCATCGACCACTGCCGAGTCGATTTCCACCCCGCGGTTGATGGGGCCAGGATGCATCACGATGGCGTCAGGTTTGGCCAGAGCCAGCTTTTCATTCGTCAGGCCAAAGCTTTTGAAGAACTCCTGGCTGCTGGGCAAAAGGGCGCCCGACATGCGTTCGTTTTGCAGGCGCAACATGATGATCACGTCAGCGCCTTTGATGCCTTCTTCAAGCGTGTGGCAAACCCGCACGCCCATCTGCGCCATGTCGGCCGGCACCAGCGTTTTGGGCCCGACCACACGTACCTCGGGGCAACCCAGCGTGGTCAGCGCATGGATGTCCGAGCGCGCCACGCGCGAATGCAGCACGTCACCGACGATGGCCACCGTAAGCCCGGTGAAATCCTTTTTGTAATGCCGGATGGTGTACATGTCCAGCAGGCCCTGCGTCGGGTGCGCGTGTCGGCCATCACCGGCATTGATGACGTGCACATGCGGTGCAACGTGCTGGGCAATCAGGTAGGGCGCGCCGGACTCGCTGTGCCGCACGACAAACAGGTCGGCAGCCATCGCACTGAGGTTTGAAATGGTGTCCAGCAGCGACTCGCCCTTGGACGCAGAAGATCGGGAGATGTCGAGGTTGATGACATCGGCTGACAGGCGTGTGGCAGCGATTTCAAACGTGGTGCGGGTCCGGGTGGAGTTTTCAAAGAACAGGTTGAAAACACTTTTGCCGCGCAGCAGCGGGACTTTTTTGACCTCGCGATCGTTGACGCTTGCGAAATTGGTTGCGGTGTCCAGGATGTGCGTGAGGATGGCTTTTGGCAGGCCTTCTATCGACAGCAGATGGATCAGCTCGCCGTTCTTGTTGAGTTGTGGATTTCGTCGATACAACACGGTTTTAAGCTCCTGGTCCGGTTTTGTTGGTCTTGTCGGTTTTGTGATGACTCTGGGGTTTGTTCATGTTCATGTTCAGCGGTCCTGCACGCGAAAGCTGAACTGCCCGCCATCCAGGCGCGCCAGCTCGAGGCTTTGCGACGCCGGCAAGGCCACACGCGCGATCGCCAGGTCGGGCTGCACCGGCAGCTCGCGTCCACCGCGGTCCACCAGCACCACCAGCTTGACGCTTGCGGGCCGGCCGTAGTCAAACAATTCATTGAGCACGGCGCGCAGCGTGCGGCCGGTATAGAGCACGTCATCCACCACGATCAGGTGGGCGTCGTTGACGTCAAAGGGCAGCAGCGTCTGTCCGCTGGATGCGAGGCCGCGTTTTGCGAAATCGTCGCGGTGCATGCTGGACGACAGCGTACCGATGTCATCCGGCAGGCCAAGATCTGCCTGCAGGCGCTCGGCAAGCCAGGCACCGCCCGATGCCACACCGACCAGCAGGGGCAACTCGGTGTAGGTGGCCATGAGTTGCTGCATCTGGCGAAGCAACTCAAGGTACAACGCTTCTGCGTCCAGCGTCAAGCTACTCATGGAAGACTCCTTAAAAACTGCTCCAGAATTATGCAGGCGGACGCGGCGTCTGCGTCAGCCACACCGGCGGATAGGGCTTCTGTGGTGCTGTAACGCTCATCGACTTCAAACACAGGCAGGCCAAAACGCCCCCTGAGCTGCCGGGCAAACTTCTGCGCCCGCACCGTGTTCTCGTGGCTGGCGCCATCCGGATGAAACGGCACGCCCACCACCAGCGCATCGGGTTGCCACTCCTTCAGCCGCGCCTGGATCATCTCAAAGCGGGCATCACCTTCCGCCGAAATCGTCGCCTGCGGCGAGGCGGTGCGCGTCAGGATGTTGCCGCTGGCAACGCCGGTGCGTTTGGTGCCAAAGTCGAATGCCAGAAAAGTTTGCAATTCAGCCCTCAAGGGTGTGTCTGGAAATTCGGATAACGGGATACAGGACAAGGCGCACGGAACGGAGGACACCGGAATGCGCTTGAGTGCATGAGGATTCCAAGTACCGCGCAACGCAGTCATGTGCCCGATATCCGGATTTAAAGATACACCCTCATGCGTGGCCTGCGTCGGGGGATAGCATCCAGCTTTCCAAACCGAGTAGCATCATGGCCTTGTCGTAGCGCTGCTCGACGGGCGTGTCAAAAATAACGTCCAGGTCGGCGGCCACGGTCAGCCAGCTGTTGTCGGAGATTTCGGATTCAAGCTGGCCTTCGGCCCATGACGAATAGCCCAGAGATACAAATATCCTGCGCGGTCCTGCGCCGGTTGAAAGGGCTTCAAGCACGTCGCGCGAGGTGGTCATTTCAAGCCCGCCCGGAATCGACATGGTGGAGGCATACACCGACTCGCTGCCGGGCATCATGGACTCGTGTAGCACAAAGCCGCGCTCGGTCTGCACCGGGCCGCCCTGGAAAACCGGTGATTGCGTCAGGTCTGCACGGTGCAGCGGCAACTCGACCTTATCAAACAGGTTTTTGAGGTTGATGTCGCTGGGTTTGTTGATGACGAGCCCAAGAGCGCCGCGGTCACTGTGCTCGCACATGTAGATCACGCTTTTGGCGAACGCTTCATCATCCAGCCCTGGCATGGCGATCAGGAAATGGTGCGTTAAGTTGATCAGTCCGGAATCCTGTGGCATAACCGGATTTTACGCGTACCGGACTGCAGCATTCTGGAGCTTTCGCTAACATTGCCGACATGCAAAAGAAATACAGCAGCGGCCTGATGTGGTTCAGGCGCGATTTACGGGCTCAGGACAATGCTGCGCTCTACCACGCACTCAACGCCTGCGAGCAGGTCTTCTGCGTATTTGTGCTAGACCGCGCGATCCTCGACGCCCTGCCCAGGGCGGACCGCCGGGTTGAGTTCATACGCGAGTCACTGGTGGACCTCGACGGCCAGTTGGGCACGCTGGGCGAGGGCAATGGCAACGTCGGCGCAGGATTGATCGTTCAGCATGCCCAGGCTGCGGATGCCATCCCGCTACTGGCGCGGCAACTTGGCGTTGACGCTGTCTTTGCCAACCATGACTACGAACCAGCAGCCCTTGCGCGTGATGCAGCCATCCAGGCCGTGCTGCAGGCGGGCAACATGGCTTTTCATACTTTCAAGGACCAGGTCATTTTTGAGCGTGATGAGGTGCTGACCCTGGCGGGCAAGCCCTACAGCGTTTTTACGCCCTACAAAAATGCCTGGCTTAAAAAGGTGGATGCCTTTTATCTGTCGGCCTACCCGGTTGAAAAGCATGCCACCGCGCTGGCCACCATTCCAGAGGCCAACCGAACGGGCGTGCCGACGCTGGAAGCCATCGGCTTTGCCGGTACCAATCTGCAAACCCTGAAAATCCCCATCGGAACAACTGGTGGCCAGGCACTGTTTGACGACTTTGAAGCGCGCATGGACGACTACCATGACACCCGCAACTTCCCCTCGGTCAAGGGCC
>JANYFF010000017.1 GCA_025362825.1 Polaromonas sp.
TGAATAGGAGGTGTCTCGGGTTCAGGCGGTATGCGGTGTCTGAACGGCAAAGCTCTCGTCTCCTGTCGCACCTGTGGATGCGCCGGGGCCAGCCCGTGGTGCTTGTACGTCAAGCGCCAGCGTTGCCAGCTCAATCGAATCAAGATGCACAGCGCCACCGGTAATCTGAACGCTGAACTTTTGCGTGCAGCCTTCGTCCGGGGCTTTAGCGCAGCCGCCATCAAGATCAATGGTCCAGTTATGCAGCGGGCACGCCACGCTGGTGCCGAAAACGATACCCTGGCTCAGGGGCCCGCCCTTGTGGGGGCAACGGTCCAGCAGCGCGAAGACCTGGTCCTGGTCGTTGCGAAAGACGGCGACATCCAGACCGCGGCTGCGCGCAACTCGGCGTGCGCCCAGCACGGGGATGTCGGTCACCAGGCATATTTTTTTCCATTCAGTCATAGTGGGCTGCCAGTTTTTTTTCTAATTGCTATTTAATTGATAGCTGCAGGCGCCCGTTTTGTGGGAGCTGCAGGCATATTTGGTTGATAATTTATGAAAATCAGGCGTTCAGGGCCGTGAACTGACGGGTGTCAACTGCAGCTTCCTTCAGTTCAAACCATGGGTCAGGCTCACCATCGAGTGCAAACTGCAGCCGCTCCCACAACGCCTTGCGGCCTTCGTGGTCTTCAAGGATTTTCTTCTTGACATGCTCCAGGCCAACGCGGTTGACGTAATGCACGGTGCGCTCCAGGTACCAGCCTTCCTGGCGGTACAGCTCACAGAAGGCACCGGTGTATTCCAGCACTTCAGCGGCAGTTTTGACCTTTACCAGAAAGTGCGCCACTTCGGTTTTGATGACGCCGTTGCCGGCGATGTACATCTCCCAGCCAGAATCAACACCAATCACACCCACGTCCTTGATGCCTGACTCGGCGCAATTGCGCGGGCAGCCGCTGACGGCAAACTTGACCTTGTGCGGTGCATACATGCGCCACATTGCACGCTCAAGGTCCTTGCCCATCTGTGTGCTGTCCTGCGTGCCCATGCGGCACCACTCGCTACCGACACAGGTCTTGACGGTGCGTAGCGCCTTGGCATAGGCGTGGCCGGAAGGCATGCCGATGTCTTTCCAGACGTTTTGCAGGTCTTCTTTTTTAACGCCGAGCAAATCGATGCGCTGGCCGCCTGTGACCTTGACGGTTGGTATCTTGTACTTGTCCACTGCGTCGGCAATGCGGCGCAGCTCGCTGGCCGTGGTCTCACCGCCCCACATGCGTGGGATGACGCTGTAGGTGCCATCCTTCTGGATATTCGCGTGGCTGCGTTCATTGATGTAGCGGCTTTGCGGGTCGTCCTTCGCCTCTTTGGGCCAGGTGCTGATGAGGTAGTAGTTGACGGCCGGGCGGCAGCTTGCGCAGCCGTTGGGGGTTTTCCAGGCCAGTGACTTGTAGACATCGCTGATGGTCAGGAGTTTTGAATCCCGAATGGCATCGCGCACGGCCTGGTGGCCGAGGTCGGTACAGCTGCACATCGCCTTGAGCTTGGGTGTTGCCGAATAGTCGCCGCCAGCGGTGAACATCAAAATCTGCTCGACCAGTCCGGTGCACGAACCGCACGATGCGCTGGCCTTGGTGTGCTTGCGCACCTCGTCGAGCGTGAACAGGCCTTTTTCCTTGATTGCCTTGCAGATGGTTCCCTTGTTGACACCGTTGCAGCCGCAAACCTCGGCGCTGTCGGGCATACTGGCTGCCTTGCTGTGGCCTTCATGGCCGGTGTCGCCGATGTTGGACTCGCCGAACATCAGCTTGTCGCGGATGTCGGCCACGCTGCGGCCATCGCGCAGCAGCTTGAAGTAGTAGCTGCCATCCACAGTGTCGCCATACATGCAGGCGCCTATCAACTTGTCGTCCTTGATGACCAGCTTTTTATAAACGCCGCCGAAGGGGTCGCTCATGACGATTTCTTCACAGCCTTCGCCGCCCATGAAGTCACCTGCGCTGAACAGGTCGATACCGGTGACCTTCAGCTTGGTAGAGGTCAGCGAGCCGGTGTAGCGGCCAATGCCAAACTGCGCCAGGTGGTTGGCGGCAACTTTGGCCTGCTCGAACAGCGGGGCTACCAGGCCGTAGGCGATGCCGCGGTGCGCGGCGCATTCACCGACGCTGTAAATGCGTGCATCGGTGGTGGTTTGCATGGTGTCGTTCACCACAATGCCCTTGTTGCAGTAAATGCGCATGGATTCAGCCAGGGCGGTGTTGGGGCGTATGCCGACGGCCATCACGACCAGGTCCGTCGCCAGCTCGGTGCCATCCTTGAACTTGATGGCGGTGACGCGGCCGTCCGGTCCACCGACGAGCTCTTGCGTCTGCGCGCCCATCAGGAACTTCAGGCCCCGGTCTTCGAGTGATTTTTGCAGCAGCTTGCCGGCCACGCTGTCTAGCTGGCGTTCCATGAGCGTCGGCATGACGTGTACTACCGACACTTCCATGCCGCGCAGCATCAGGCCGTTGGCGGCCTCAAGGCCCAGCAGGCCGCCACCGATGACTACGGCTTTTTTGTATTTCACCGATGCATCGATCATCGCATTCGTATCGGCAATGTCGCGGTAGGCGATAACGCCTTCGAGGTCCTTGCCCGGTACCGGCAGGATGAAGGGGTTCGAGCCGGTGCACAGCAGCAGGCGGTCGTATTCGACTTCGGTGCCGTCATCGGCCTTGACAATGCGCTTGATGCGGTCCACCTCGACGACTTTTTTGCCTGCGTGCAGCGTGATGTGGTTGTCCTTGTACCAGTCCCAGCTGTTCAGGACGATTTCGTCAAGTGTCTGCTCACCGGCCAGCACGGGGCTGAGCAAAATCCGGTTGTAGTTGGGGTGCGGCTCGGCACCGAAGACCGTGATGTCGTACAGCTCAGGTGAAACTTTTAAAAGCTCTTCAATGGTGCGCACACCCGCCATGCCATTGCCGACCATTACTAATTTGGATTTCTTCATTTCGCTTGACTCCTGAGATGGGCTGGTTAAATAAGCGCAAGCCCTGTGCCAGCAAAAGAGCGGCGCTGTAGAGCTGAACAACAAAATTGGTTAAAACAGAAACTCGTGCCGAGCGGCAAGAGCGGAGGCATCCGGGGATAGCTCCTGAAAATCAATGCACACGTCTTTGCGTGCAGACCCGTTGCGCTAGGCAACGGTTGGACGCTCCGTTACGTCCGGAACACTACACGCAAGACTTGTGCCATATGATGGAGTCGTGTTTGTGCTTCATCGGTAAATGACCTTTAAATGACTGCCATAACCTCTGTGCTGCTTTGTGTGGATGTGTCCTCAGACCATAGCCTCTACGCCTCCGACATCACCAACGCGGGGCTGAATCTTCTGCATGTAACCGGCGATTGCAGCAATTTGGTGCAATCGGTGGTGCAACACGCGCCCGATGTGGTGTTTTGTGTTTGGGCGGCGCCTGACGAGCATTTTTTCGACGCTATCCAGGCTTTAGCCGGCAGTTCGCCCCGCCCAGTGCTGGTTTTCACGGCCAGTGAGGATGTCGGGCATATTCTGCAGGCTACGGCGTGCGGCGCGCATGCGTGGGTGATAAATGGTTACGCGGCCGGGCGCCTGGCGTCGCTGGGGCGCGTGGCGCAGGCCCGCTTTGCGCATGAGCAGGCCTTGCGGCAGGCTCTCGCAGACGCATCCAACCGGCTCGAAGAGCGCAAATCTGTGGACCGGGCGAAAGCCATCCTGATGCGGGCCAGGGCACTTTCGGACGACGATGCGTTCCGGGTGCTGCGCACTGCATCGATGCACAGCAACCAGCGCCTGGCCTTGGTGTCGCAGCACGTCATCCATTCAGCTCAGTTTGCCGATGGCGTGAACCGTGCCGGGCAGTTGCGCATGTTGTCGCAACGCCTTGTCAAACTGTATATCTTGCAATTGCTGCAATCCCAATCGGCGCCAAGTACAGCGTTTAAAGAATCCCTCGCGCGCATAGACGCGAATTTTGCGACTCTGGCCAAAAGTTTTGCCCAACCTGAGCTGGCCCAGCAGGTCAATCGGGCCGGATTGACTTGGGCCAGCTTGAAGCGCTCACTCAAGCTGCGGCCAAAAACTAACGAAATGGGTGCAATCGATGCTTTGGCGGAGTCACTCCTTTGGAATGCGGAAAGCCTGACCAGCTCGCTTGAAAGTACGGGTGCTACCCAATCACTACAGGTTCTTAATCTCGCGGGCCGCCAGCGCATGCTATCGCAGCGCTTTGCAAAGTATGCGTTACTGAATGCCTTGCCGGGCTATGTTGTGCGCCAAAGCGATGCGACTGCACTGCGCGAAGCCCGAGATGGATTCGAACAGGCCCAGCACTACCTCAACAACATCCCTTTGAGTACGCCTGCAATTGGTCATTTTCTGGCTAGAGCCAAGCTCGATTGGCAGTGCCTGCTTCAAGGAGCGACTCAAGCACATGGAACGATTGGCCAGCAGCAAGTTCTGGATGCAAGCGAGGCATTGCTTGGTGTCTTCGACCAGCTTTCTGCAACCTATGAAAGCAGTATGCAGATGCTTATGGGCTAAGAATCTGCTAGCGGCCTGTTTTTATGCAAACGCTTGAGACAAAGCACAAACAGCACAAAAACTGCGCAAAGTCCGGCTGACCATGAAAGCTCGTTCAAGTACATGGGAACAACCAAAACATAGTCTTGCCCCTTGATCAATGCCGCAAAGCTAGACACGCAAAACGGCATGGCAAACAGTCGAAAAACCTGCCATGGCTCCAACTTGCCTTGTGTGGGGTCTCTTACGCTGAGCATGAAGGCAATCCCGATGAAGCCGCTGATGCCTGCTGAGTTAAGCCATAGTGCTGAATTGGCATCAAATCTGAAGCAAACTGTCACCAGGTACCAGATAAGGTAACACCACAGAACCATCTTGCCGGGCCTAAGGGTTGACCAATAGCCCAGCATGTTTATGCAAACGACGAGTTCTGTGGTGGTCAGTCAGTCAGGCCGTGCGTGCACCCATTGGGGCATTGGCCTCTTCGGAACGGCGCCGCGCCATCGCTTCGTCCAGCAGTTTTTGCTCAGATGATTTGTGCGCTGTCGAAAATCTGACCGATATTGCGCACAGTGATGTGCCCGCCACAATGAAGCCCAGAATCAGCAGCGTTTGCTGCGGTGTAGCGGCAGCCTTGTTTAAAAAACCTGCAGCGACTGCACCAATGTTGCCGCCTGCCCCGATCAGTCCTGCGACGCCGCCCAGAGCCTTGCGGTCAATGAAAGGCATCAGCGCATAGGTCGCACCGCACGCCATGTGGGTGAAGAGGCCAAACAAAGACATGGCAGCGATTGCCATGCCCACAGTGGGTGCCTTGCTGAACCAGACCAGACCAATTCCTTCACCTAGCATCAATCCGAACAGCAGTAACGAGCGCCCATCCAACCCTTTTTTTGCAGCGATCCGATCACTTGCAATACCGCCCAGGGCGCGGGCAAACAGTGCAAGTCCACCAAAGATACCGGCAGCAAACCCGGCGCTTTGTATCGACAATCCAAATTGGTCGACGTAGTAACTCGCCGCAATGTTGTGAATAAAAATTTCCACGCCAAAGCAGGCTCCGTACGTAGCAGCCAAAGCCCAGACGCGATAATTTTTACTCGCCTGCAGAAAAATGGCCAAGCCGCCCTTTTTACCGCTGTCGATGTTGATGCCTTGTGCGCGCAAATCTACGATGTCGCCCTGCGGGGTGTCCTGCGTGTATTTCGCGTACACAAAAGCCATGATGACCATGGCAACGCCTGGCACGAACATGGCCACGCGCCAACCGTAGGCTTGTTCCACACCCAGGCCGACCAGCGCTGCTACGACCAGTGGCATTAAGGATTGCGTCGCTCCGCCACCTGCATTGCCCCAGCCACCCACTGTCGCATTGGCCGTTCCAACCACGTTGGGTGCAAACATCACACTGGTGTGATACTGGGTAATCACAAACGATGCACCAATAGCGCCGATGCAAAGGCGAAAGAATAAAAATATCTCATATGACCTTGCGAAGGCCAAACCGAACACCGGGATTGACCCAACGAGCAGCAACCAGGTGTATGCACGCCGTGGGCCGTACTTGTCGCACAGCGGACCGATGATGAGGCGCACCAGAATTGTCACGGCTACTGACGCAATGTTGATATTTGCAATCTGGTCTTTGGTCAGACCAAATTCAACCTTGATCAGTGGCATCAGCGGAGCGGCGGCAAACCATGCAAAAAAACAGACGAAAAACGCCATCCAGGTGATGTGAAAAGCCCGCATTTGTGGGGTCGTAAAACTAAAGAGGTCAATGCGCGTGGCCTTTGGGCCGGTAGCATTCACCGCGGGGGATGCAAAAAGCATGACTTTCTCCTGTTGGGGAAAACGAATGAAAAGACGTGCTGTAAAGCGCGATTTTTTGAGATGCAGACACTGACGCTGAGCGCGTCTAGGCCCTGGGTCGGTGAAAGAAAGCCAGCTCTTGCGAGCCGGCTTTGCTGTCAGGCCACGCCGAGCTTGGCGGCGATCATGGCCAGCAAATCGTGATTGGCTTTGAGCATTTCTGCGTTGGCCTTGAGCGCACGGTTGTTGGATTCGAGTAGCGCGTGGTTGCCTGCCACGCCTTCAGCATTGCCGACGACGATGCTGTGGTTATTCATCAGCATGGCGTAGTTTTTGGCGATCACTTCAGAGTTGGCAGCCAGCTTGCTGGAGTTGCCTTCAACCACTGACTTGTTGCCTTCAAGAAGGCTGTGGTTGCTGACCAGCATGCCCTTGTTGGCTTCCAGCAGGCTGTGGTTTTCACCCAATTTGCCTTTGTTGCTTTCGAGTGTCGAGTGGTTGGCGCTCAACATGCCTGAGTTGCCTTCCAGCACTTTCTTATTCGATAAAACGACCGACTTATTGCCTTCCAGCAAGGAGTGGTTGCTCATCAGCGCGTCTGCATTGGCACTCAAGACGGCTTTGTTTTCACCCATCACGCTACCATTTTTAACCAGCAGGTCGTAGTTGGCACCCAGCTTGCCAGAGTTGGCGTCCAGCACGGTTTTGTTGTGGTCGAGTGTGGCGGCATTGCTCTTGACAACACCAGCGTTGCCCATCAGCAGGCTGTAGTTGTCGTGCAATGCGCCTTTGTTGGCTTCAAGAATCGCGTGGTTGGATACCAAAGTGTCGGCGTTACTTTGCAGCGTGCGTTTGTTGCCCGACAGCATGGCGCTGTTCAGCGACAGGGTTTCAGAGTTACCTTCGACAATACCGTGGTTGGCTTTCAGGGCGGCAGCGTTGGACTGCAAGAGGGAATTGTTTTTAACCAGCAGAGTGTGGTTGACTTCAACGGTTGATGCTTCTGACATGATGCTCTCCAAAAAATACAAAGGTGTTCCAGCCAAGCGAAACGCCAGGCCAGGAGGAGGCACACCATTACGCACGTCTTTATGCGCAAAACCCGCAGTGCTGTTGCTAAGGTTGGGCGCGTCGTTACGCCCGTAATAATTCATGCAAATTCAATGCCAGCTTTGCAATGCGTTGCACTTTGGCCGCTTGTGATGGTGCGCAAATTGCTTGTTGACTGGTGATATTTCTCCAGCAACACGAGTGATCCATGACATCCGCACTGGTCAATTTAAGCGGCCCACAGGGCGCTCATCCACTGGAAGCCGACCTGGAATCAGTGGGCATCAAAGTCGTAGGTCACACTGACTTGCGCAGCAAGATGGTGCAAGACATCGTGCGCAGCGCACCAGACTTGGTGGTCTGCTACGACCCTTTGCCAGACGAAGAGCTTTTCAAAACCGCACAGGCCATCGGCGAGACTGCGCCGCGCCCCATGATCGTCTTCACCACCGACACCGACGCTGAAAAAATCGAGCGTGCGGCACAGTCAGGCATTCATGCCTACGTCATTAATGGTTATGGCCTGCACCGTTTGCGTTCGGTCATACATCTGGCGCAAGCGCGCTTTCGGCATGAGCAGTTGCTGCATGAAGAGCTGGTCGATATTTCAAGCCGGTTTGAAGAGCGCAAGCTGCTGGACAGGGCCAAAGGTATATTGATGCGCGCCCGGCAAGTGTCCGAAGACGATGCGTTTCAAATCTTGCGCACCGCATCAATGCACACCAACCAGCGCTTGGGCCAGGTGTCGCAGTCGGTGATTAACTCGGCGCGCTTTGCAGAGTCAGTCAACCGGGCAGGGCAGTTGCGCATGTTGTCGCAGCGGCTGGTCAAGCTGTACTTTTTACAGTTGGCGCAAGTTGACTCACCGCAGCACAGCCAGTTGTTGGCGGATTCAGTGTTGCGCATTGATGCCAACATCGCGATTTTGAACAAGAGCTTGTCCAAAGCGACTTTTGGTGATTTTCTGGAAAGTGTGGCGGCTAGCTGGGCTGCACTGAAAACCGAGCTGAAAGTCGCGCCCCAAGCCAGCCACATCGCGCATGTTGATTTGCTGGCTGAAAATCTTCTGCAAGATGCCGATAAACTGACAAGCGGGCTGGAGGTGGCAGGCTCTGCATCGCCTCTGCATGTTATCAATGTCTCGGGCCGACAGCGTATGCTTTCCCAGCGATTTGCCAAATACGCGCTGTTGATGGTGTTGGGCGACGAGGCCGCACGTGACCGCTCTGAAGCAGGATTAAACGGAGTAAAAGACCAGTTTGAAAAGGCGCTGGACTACTTGAACGACATTCCCTTGAGTACGAAAGAGATTCGGGCAGGACTAGATTCCGCCAGCGCGCACTGGGAGCAAATACTGGCTGGTGCCATTGATATTCAACGCCCCGCCGGCAAGGCGCTGGTTGCGGTAGCCAGTGAAGGGCTACTGGATACGTTTGAGAAACTGACCGAGCAGTACGAGCGCAGCATGCAAATGCTGGTTGGCTAGCGAAGCCAAATCTTTGGTGCACGTCACTAAAAAGCATGTTTATTGCTTATATTGGTGCATGGCATTTGACATAGATATTGGCTTTGCGTCACTGGCAGGTCGAAAAGACATTAACGAAGACTTCTGTGCGGCGATGCTGCCCGAACCGGGGCACGAGGGCATGGGCTCCATCGTCGCGATTGCCGACGGCGTGAGCACGGGCGGCATGGGCAAGGAGGCGGCGCAGACCACTGTCACCAGTCTGGTCCGTGACTACTACGGTACGCCTGAAACTTGGGATACCACGGTCGCGCTGGACCGCATCATTAGTGCCCAGAACAGCTGGCTGGCCGGACTCAACCGCCGCCGGCAGCCGACGCTGGGCCTGACGACGCTTACCGCCGTGGTGCTGCGCGGGCAGTCGTATGCGCTGGCCCATGTTGGCGACACCCGCGCATATTTGCTGCGCGATGGCCGCCTGAGCCTGCTCACCAGCGACCATGCAGTTGATCACCCGGACCTGAAACACCAGTTGCTGCGCTGCGTAGGGGCCGAAGACACGCTGGTAGTTGACTATTCCCAAGGCGAGCTTCAGGTTGGCGATATGTTTGTGCTGTTGTCTGACGGTGTGCACAACGTCCTGTCAGCCAAACGTCTTTTTGCCCTGGTTGGGTCTGAAGATCGACCCGATTCACAAACCCTGAGCCGCCAGCTCGTCGATGCAGCAATCGCTGCCGGCACGACGGACAACGCCACCGCACTGGTGGTGCGGGTTCTGGGTTTGCTCGATGCCAGCCTGCAGGACGAAAACCGCCAGGCGCTGGCTATGCCCATGCCCGCGCGCCTGAAGGTCGGCGACAAGCTGGATGGCTTGGTGATGACTGCCCCGGTTGCCGACAACGGCATCAATGTGCTGTACCAAGTGCGCGATGCAAAGACGCAAAAACTCTACGCCCTCAAAACACTGCACCCGGCGCGCGCCCACGACCCCGAAGAGCGCGGAATGCTGGCGCACGAAGCGTGGGTTGCTAAGCGCATGCAGTCCTCCAGCGCCGGGGCGTATTTCGTCAACATTCATGAGCGTCTGCCCAATGGTTTGAGCCCCAGTGCGTTTTATTTGTTGTACGACTGGCATGCTGGCGAAACCCTGCAGCAGCTGCTCGACCACAAGCAAAGGTTTGGCGTTCAGCAGGCCCTGATGTCAGCCGCGCAGGTGGCCAGAGCGCTGGGGCGTTTGCACCGGCAAAGCGTGATTCACCGCGACATCAAGCCGGCCAACCTGCACCAGGGTGAAGACGGCGTGCTGCGGGTGCTGGACCTGGGCGTGGCGCTGTCGGGCCGTGAACCTGACTCCATGCGCACGCTGCATGCCGGAACGCCGAGCTACATCAACCCCGAGCAGTGGGGCTTTAATGGCAAGGCCGGTGGGGCGGGCAGCGACGTCCCGCCCGAATTGCCGGACGCGCAAAGCGATCTGTTTGCCCTGGGTGTCACGCTCTACCAGTTGCTGACCGGTAAGCTGCCCTATGGTGACGTGCTGCCTTACCAGGTCGGCCGCTACTTCCGTGACCCGGTGGCGCCCAGTCGGCACAACCCCGAAGTACCAATCTGGCTCGACCATGTGGTGCTTAAAGCCGTGGCTCGCGACAAGCGCCAGCGTTTTGAAACCGCCGAAGAATTGCTGCTGGCGCTGGACCGCGGAGCATCCCGGCCACTGACGGCGCCCCCCGCCACACCGCTGATCCAGCGCGACCCCACAGCACTCTGGAAGATAGGCTTGAGCGTCAGCGTGCTGTTTAACCTGCTGCTGATCTACTGGCTGCTGTTTTTGCCAAAATAGGTATCAAAAGTGCCAGATGCCCCTGTATTCTGGACGTTTCTAGCTATTAAATAAATAGCATGGCTGCTGCGGCGCAAGCTTATTTTTCGGCGATGGTTTTGAGGTTTTCGAGCCCGATCTCGAAATCCCGGCCAATCATGCGGTCCATGTTGAAAAACACCCCCATCAGCTTGGAGATATAGGGGCTGGGGCCATCCATGGACCAGGTGAGCCGGGTGGCTGGCCCTTGCGGCAGCATGACGAACTCAGCCCGGTTGTGGCTTTCAAACGGAACGGTGAAATCCAGCTTGATGCCGATTTTCGAAGGCGCTTGCGAGTCCACGATCTCCATGCGGCCAGCACCAGACTTGCCGTTACCCGCCCACTCATAGGTGCTGCCCTTGCCGCTGGCCGCACCGCCGTAGCGACGGTTCATCGCAGGGTCAATCTTTTCGTAAGGCGACCACGCCCTCCAGCCATGAAAATCATTGACCAGCGGGAAGATCTTTTCTGGCGCTGCATTCACAACAATGCTGCGCTCGACGCGGAAGGTGTCGGGCCGGGTGGCTGCGAAAGCCAGTACGCCGACGACCAGCAGGGCGACGGCCAGGGCGATGATTTTGGGCTTGGAGGTTTTCATTGGGGTGGGTAGCTGTTTTGTGGACGGGGTCAAGCTACCGGTATTTTGCTGTAGTTTTTGGAAAGCGCAGCGGCCTGCAGTATTGATCCAGCCCTGTGATGTACAAGCCGTTCGCCCTGAACCTGTCGAAGGGTTGCCCCCGCTTCGACAAGCTCAGCCCGAACGGAAATGCAAACTTTCATTTGGGCATATCAATCGTTGGATTGCGCGCAGCTCGATGCAACTTAGACTTGTGACTGTCGTGAAACGGAGGCGGACTTCCTGATATTGGGAGATGTTCAAACCACAACGTTTGATTGAGAATTTCTCCAGATAAAACGAGTCACTTCTTTTACGATTTGCCGAGTTTGTCGCTATGTTTAATGGAGCAAGCTATCAAATGACACTAGCCTCAATGACGTTTGCTTTGGGTGAGGTCGCCAGCTTATATTGCACTATCTTGCGACATACATTACGTTAGGCCTTGCTGCTGAAATCTAATCCCTACATCCATTTGAAAGGTTACTGTGTCTGCCAATCATGCTAAGTATCACTACAGCGTTACCTGTTCTACGCAAGACAAAACTGTCCTGCATTGCCTTCGGGCGATCGCGCAATCCACGGAAGGTGCGGAATACCCGCAAATTGGATGGGGTGGACAACAGCCGCAGCTTGGAAGAAGAATATGGGTCAGTTCACGATCCGATTTACGGACCCAAGTTATCGGTCAGTCTACATAACCGAAGCCAATAGATTACTTGGGAAGCACTGGACGCAAATCTCGACGAACAACAACGATCCGGCTACGCCACAGCGTTAAATGCACACTAAGTATGTCAAAGCCTAACCGTCAGCTCGAGCCGATATCCCTCGGCGAGCCTCGGTCTGCGGCTCAGCTTCGACGTTAAACAGCTGAGCAACACACGCTAAGAAACTTTTGATGCCGGGAAGGCTAGGCGAAGCGCTACGCGCTTGTCAGCTACGCCAATCACGCACTGCGCGCCCGCACATCCTTTTAGTTCCGGCGCGCCGCGCTTAACTTTTCTGCGAAAAGTTAGCCTGCGCTGAAAAGGTGGCAATGCGCTGCCCCACCTTATCAGCCAAGCCAATCAAGCACTACGTGCGCGGCCGCCTTTTTCAGCCCAGGTCCTGGTCCAGCGCAGCTGCATCACCCGCAGCATCGCCAGCATGATCAATGACAGTGCTGCGAAGGCGAAGAAGCCCCATTTGTAGCTGCCTGCATACTGTTTGGCCAGGCCCATGGAACTGGGTACCAGGCCGCCGCCCAGGGCGCCGATTTCTCCAATCATGGAGCCGGCGACCGCTGTAGCCAGTGGCCAGCGCAGGGGCACCAGTTGAAAGACTGCGCCGTTGCCTGCGCCCAGTGCCGAAAAGCACAGCATGACCAGCAGCGTGGTGGCAGGCAATGATTGACCGGCAAAGCCGCAGGCGATCAGCGTTGCGGCTATGGTGACCAGCACTACGCTGAGCGTGTTGACGCCACCCAGGCGGTCAGAAATCCAGCCGCCAAAAACGCGCAGCGCTGCACCCATGAAGGCCGCGAGCATGGTGAGCTGGCCTGCCTGCACCTTGCTGACTGAAAACTGGTCGTAGTAATAGGTTGGCAAAAAGGTGGCCAGCCCAATGAAGCCGCCAAACGTCACAGCGTAGATCAGGCTGAAAGCCCAGCCGTCTTTTTCAAACAGGCAGGCGATGTGCTCTTTAAAGCTGGCGTGCTTGTCGAGGTCTGATGGCTCTTTGGCAAGCACAATCATCACCACCATCGGTATGCTGATGGCGGCTGCGGCCATGCCGTAGACCGTGACCCAGCCAAAAGCTTGTGCCAGTGGCGGCGCTACAAGTACCGAGACGGCGGTGCCGACATTGCCTGCGCCCACAAGACCCATGGCCAAGCCCTTGTGGCGCGGCGGGAAGGAGCCGGAGCCGAGTGACAGGGCG
>JANYFF010000035.1 GCA_025362825.1 Polaromonas sp.
CACCATCGCCCGCTCGCTCACCGGACCGGAGGCGCGGGTATCTATCAGCACACGCGACAGCACGGCAGGCGATGCCGCCATGGCCAGCAATGCCAGTGGTTGTGCAATGGCGTCGCGCATACCCACGTAGTGCAGCGCCCAATACACCGCGGCAAATGTAAGTGACGACTCCAGCAGGCTTTGCACCAGCACCATAGGGTTGTGACGAAACCAGCGCAGCGAGATGCGCCCGCCCGCCTCGAACAGGACGACCGCCACGCCCAGCTCAAGCAGGAAAAGGCCAGTGCCCTGCAAGGGCCATGCCGCACCGTTGAAGCCGATCAGGCCTGCAATGGCACCCACGCCGGAATAGCCGATGACTTTGGGAAGGCCGGTATAGCGTTGTACAAGGTGGCCGGCTGCTGCTGCAAGCGCCAGCAGTACAGACCATTGGACGGTAGGAAGACCCGCAGACGGGCGAATCCAGTCTGACCATACGGCCAGTAGTTCGTTCATGTCGACTTGTCTCCAATCTGTTGTGTTATTGGCTGGCCTGCCCTTGCCGTTGTGTTGGCGGGGAACGCATGGAGCGTCTTGGCTGGTAAAGAACACATCGACGTAAGGGAGTCGAAGGTGATTCCTGAATTTACATGCTGGTGAGCTGCACGCCTGTAGGACAAGGGCGGCAGCCCCTCATGCGGACCAGGGAGCTGTCGATGTTTATCCAGGTACGAAAAAGCTGCGAGGATGGCTGCGCCAGCGGGCCCAGATGGCTGCACTGATACGTGCACGCTCGACCCTGCCGACGTTGTGTGCCTGCAGCGCGAGTCGAAACGCCAGGTAGAAACTGACGCTGAGGTTAAGTGCGCCGATCAAGGGGATGGCGGCCACACACCACCAGAAAGCCGGGAGGCTGAAGGCTTGCACGCCGAAAGATGCGCCGGCTGCAGCCAGTTGGCCGGAAGACAGAGTGACGTGGCGTGCTTCCAGCTCCAGGCCGAAAAAGCCGGTGAATGCAGGTATCAACCCCAGCATGAAGCCCAGTGCAATGTTGGACGCAAAGCCCGAGATGTTGTCGCGCATGAAGGCGGACCAGCGGCCTGCACGCTCGGTTCCCAGAATCGCCGTGAAACGCGGGTTGTAGCGAATGGCCGAATCAAGGCGGTGCAGCACAAACCAGTTTTCTGTCCAGCCTGCAACCATGCTGGCTGCAAAAAGAATAACGCCGGTAAAGCCTGCCCACAGCAGCGTAGGGCCCAGCAGGGTCAGCGTGCTGAAAATATGCAGCGCCTCGGGTTTGCTGATCATCGGATGGCCCAGCAAAAGCTGGATCACGGTGTTGACCAGCAGCACTGCAGGCACCACCATGAAGACGTTGCCAAAAACTGCGGCCACTTGTGAGCGCACCAGGTGCGTGACTTCATCCACGAAGTCCTCCAGCGCGTTACCGGTATCGGGTGCATTGGTGTCCTTGAGCTTGGCCGCCATAGCTGGTGCCGTCATCGCAGGCTGTTTGGTCGCCAGCGTGAAGTGCAGCAACTGGATAAGAATGAAGGTCGCCGAATACGCCACACTGGCCCAGAAGCCGCTCCAAAATGCCGACAGGCCGACGCCGACGACCATGAATTTAAGCAAGGTGGTGAGGGCTGTCACAGCACCGCCACCCATTGCCTTGCCCAGCATCTCGCGGTACGCACTACGGTCGCGTGTGATGTAGTGCTCGCCGGTTTCGGCACTGCGCTCGGCCATCTTGGCTGACAGCAGCGTGAAATTGGCGCTGATCAGCGCGCCCACGCTTTTCTTGTCCTGCCCGATGATGACGCGGCGCGCCAGCAAGCGGATGGCAGCTGTTGCAGGTTTGGGTGCCGTCAGTGCATCGAGCAGTTCACGCACGCGTACGATGCGTTCACGCAACTGGCGCAGCAGGAAAACCATACCGACTGAAATCCCGTTTTCGTCCAGATGCGTGTAGACACTGTTGATCGCCTGGCGGCAGTTGTCGAGCCGGGCGCGAAAGCGGTTGATGGCGGCCTGCAACTGCACGTCATCCCGTAGGGGGCTGAAAAACACGCGGCGCAGCTCATCGACATCGGCGGGCAAGGGGTGAAATGCCCGCGCATCCTCGCTGGTCTTGTCCATGCGAAGGCGAAGTTCGGGTGCAAAACCAGTGGCGCGAATTTGAGAAGTGCAATAGCTCAGCGCATCCATCAAGTCGTGCTGCCAGCGCGAGGCGTCGGCGTCCGGGTCAGCAGACAGCAGGGCGGTCAGTGAGTCAACCTGCGCCTCCGTGATGGCGCCCATCCACTGCGCATCGAAACGCGATGGCGCGACCAGCGCAAACAACTCTGAGGCGTCGATGGTTTCTGGCGTGCCCGGCAACATTTTTCGGCGCAGGCGCTCGGCCAGTTCGCTGACAAAGGCGGTGCGTGGCGCAAAGCCGAAATCGGCGAGTAGGGTGGTGACATCAACGGTTTGCACCAGCTTTTGCCACCAGGCCTTCAGCCGTGCTTCAAGCTCGGGTTGCGCCTGCACCGCCGCGATGAAAGTCTGCAGACGCGAGACGCTGGCTTCGGGTGAGCTGCCATCGCCCCGGAACCACCTGAAAAGCCTGATCAACCAGACGTGGCGCGCTGCCAGGTCTGCGTCAGGGTCAAGGGCATTGAGCAGTGCGCGTAAATCGTTCATGGGCGTGGGGTGTTTGCCGCGTTCAATGCAGCGTGCGGCCGGGCGCGCTGTTGCCGCTTTGCGCTTCAAGCATAAACATGGGAATGGCGGCTTCAAAGCGCTCGCCATCTTCTGCAACGAAAAAATAGCTTCCATGCATGGTGCCGCTGGGCGTGCGCAAGCGCGAGCCGCTGGTGTATTGAAAGGACTCGCCAGGCTTGAGCAGCGGCTGGTGGCCGACCACACCCAGACCCTTGACCTCCTCCAGCTGGCCGTTCGCATCAACAATGACCCAGTGCCTGGACACCAGCTGCGCGGTCACCTCGCCGGTATTGGTGATGGTGACGGTATACGCAAAGCCGAAG
>JANYFF010000067.1 GCA_025362825.1 Polaromonas sp.
GATCTCGCCGTGCAGCGGCTTGTCGCTGACGCACAGCAAGGTGCCGTAGGGCACCCGGAAGCGAAAACCATTGGCGGCGATGGTGGCGCTCTCCATGTCCAGCGCCACCGCGCGGCTCTGGCTAAAGCGGCGTTGCGGACCGTTGTCGGGCAACAGTTCCCAATTGCGGTTGTCGGTGGAGGCGACGGTGCCGGTACGCATGATGCTTTTGAGCGCGGGGCCTTCAAGTCCCGTCACGTCCTCAACGGCCTGCTCCAGTGCCTTCTGGATTTCTGCCAGTGCGGGAATCGGTACCCACAGCGGCAGCTCTTCATCCAGCACATGGTCTTCACGCACATAGCCGTGGGCCAGTACGTAGTCGCCGAGCTGCTGGCTGTTGCGCAGGCCGGCGCAGTGGCCGAGCATGATCCATGCGTGCGGCCTGAGTACGGCGATGTGGTCGGTGATGTTTTTGGCGTTGGCCGGACCGACCCCGATGTTGACCATGGTGATGCCGGTGCGGTCTGCCCGCATCAGGTGGTAGGCAGGCATTTGCGGCAGGCGCGGTGGTGGTGTGCCGAGGACGTCGCCAGACTCTGCCGGCAAACCCGCGCGGCGCGTGACGACATTGCCGGGCTCTACGAAGCAGCTGTATTCGCTATCCGGCTTTGCCATTTCCGCATGGCCCAGCCGTACAAACTCGTCAATATAGAACTGGTAATTGGTAAATAGCACGAAGTTCTGGAACCAGTGGGGTGACGTACCGGTGTAGTGACGTAGCCTTTGCAGCGAATAATCGACCCGCGCGGCGGTAAACAGCGACAGCGGCTGCGGCTCGCCCGGGCGCGCCTCGTATGTGCCGTTGGCAATGCCATCGTCCATCGCGGCCAGGTCAGGCAGGTCGAACACGTCGCGCATCAGGGTACGGCGGCTGGCGTTGAGGTTGCCCTCAATGTGGTCGTGTTCGGCAAACGAAAAATGTACGGGAATCGGCTGCGTACTGGTGCCGACTTCAAGCTCGACACTGTGGTTTTGCAGCAGCAGGCGGAACTGTTCCAGGTAGTACTCGCCATACAGGTCAGGGCGCGTCAGGGTGGTTTCAAAACGTCCGGGGCCAGCCACAAAACCGTAACTCAGTTGCAGCGTGTCAGGGGCTTCCAGCGTGCGTGCGACGGTGTCGGTGTGGATGCGCACAAACGGGTAACAGGCGCGCACATGGCCAGGCAGGGTTTCGCCCACCACATAGCGTTGCATGGCGCTGCGCAGGTGGCTGATCTGCTGGTCGTAAATCATTTGCACCTGTGCCAGTGCCGCGGCAGCATTGGTGTAGCGAGTGGGAGCTATGAAGGCGGCCAAATAGGGCATGTATTAGTAGTAGTTGATTAATGGACTGTGCTGAAAATGCGATGGCCCTGATGCGCAAACATCATGCCAGTCGGGGCCGCGGGACTGGCTTTGCCAGACCGCAGGCGCAGCGGCCCCCTCGTGGGGCGGGAAGCTACACGCAGTGAGCGACCGTGGGGGCTCATTGCTTGACAGGCTCCCGCATGGTCACGAACTCCTCGGCCATCGTCGGGTGTATGCCAATCGTGCTGTCAAATATCGCCTTGGTCGCGCCAGCCTTCATGGCGACCGCAAAGCCCTGCACGATTTCGCCTGCATCTGCGCCTACCATGTGCAGGCCGACGACGCGGTCGGTAGCATCTTCAACCACCAGTTTCATCAGCGTGCGTTCGGTGCTACCGCTCAGGGTGTGCTTGAGCGCCTTGAAATCGCTGCGGTAGACCGTGACCTTGCCGAAGAGCTTGCGCGCCTCGGCTTCTGAATGGCCCACTGTGCCGATGTTCGGGTGGGTGAACACCGCTGTCGGGATAAAGTCATAGCTCAGGTTGCGCGGTTTTTTGCCCTCGGGCGGGCCGAACAAATGGTCTACCAGCACCATGGCTTCCCCGGTGGCCACCGGGGTTAATTGCACACGCGCCGTGACATCGCCCAGGGCGTAAATGGACGGTACCGAGGTCTGGTAATTGTGGTTGACCTTGACGGCGCCTTTGGCATCAACCGCAACGCCCACCGCCTCCAGTGCCAGCCCGCTGGCATTGGGCACACGGCCGGTCGCATACAGGACCGCATCAACGAAAAAGGTGGCTGTGCCGCCTTTGACGGTCACCACAAGTCCGTCCCCGGTTTTGACAATCGATTCAACCTCAGACTTGAGCTGAAGGTTGACGCCGGTCTTGCTCATCTCCGCGTCGACAAAGCTGCGCACATCGTCGTCAAAACCGGTGAGCAACTTCTCGCCGCGATGCAGCTGCGTGACCTGCGAACCCAGGCCATTAAAGATGGATGCAAA
>JANYFF010000072.1 GCA_025362825.1 Polaromonas sp.
GCACGCCCGGCCCCTGGAACATTGAACGCATGCTGCAGGCGGCAGACGCCTTCCCCATGAACCTGGGCTTTCTGGGCAAGGGCAACGCCAGTCTGCCCGCCGCGCTGCATGAGCAGATCAACGCCGGCGTGATTGGCCTGAAGCTGCACGAAGACTGGGGTACCACACCCGCCGCCATCAGCAACTGCCTGGATGTGGCCGACGAAACCGACACGCAGGTCGCCATCCACAGCGATACGCTCAATGAATCGGGCTTTGTTGAAAACACCATTGCGGCTACCAAGGGTCGCTCACTCTGCGCCTTTCACACCGAAGGCGCCGGCGGCGGCCATGCGCCTGACATTTTGAAGGTCGTCGGCGAGGCGAATTTTTTGCCCTCATCGACCAACCCGACCATGCCCTACACCGTCAACACGCTCGACGAACACGTCGACATGCTGATGGTCTGCCACCACCTGGACGCCGGCATCGCCGAAGACCTGGCCTTTGCCGAAAGCCGCATCCGCAAGGAAACCATCGCTGCTGAAGACGTGCTGCACGACCTGGGCGCTATCAGCATGATGAGCTCTGACAGCCAGGCCATGGGCCGCGTCGGCGAGGTCATCATCCGCACCTGGCAGGCGGCGCACAAGATGAAGCAGCAGCGCGGCACGCTTGACGGCGACACCGAACGCAACGACAACTTCCGCGTCAAACGCTACATCACCAAATACACCATCAACCCCGCCATTGCCCACGGTATCTCGCATGAAGTCGGTTCGGTTGAAGTCGGCAAGTGGGCCGACCTGGTGATCTGGAAGCCGGCCTTCTTCGGCATCAAGCCGTCCATCATCCTCAAGGGCGGCTTTATCGCCATGGCGGCGATGGGCGACCCGAATGCGTCCATCCCCACACCGCAACCGGTGCACTACCGGCCCATGTTCGGCGCCTTTGGCGGCGCCATTGCCAAAGGTTCGCTGACCTTTGTATCGCAGGCAGGGCTGAATGCCGGCATCAAGGATGCGTTTGGCCTAACCAAAAACCTCAGCACCGTCAAAAACATTCGCGGCGTGCGCAAGCAGCACATGGTGCACAACAGCTACCTGCCCAAGATGGAAATCAACGCACAGACCTACGCCGTGCGCGCCGATGGGCAACTGCTGACCTGCGAGCCCGCCACCAGTCTGCCTATGACCCAGCGTTACTTTTTGTTTTGAAAGCGGCGAGCGCCAGGCGATTCGCTGATCGTCAGGCGTATCTCAACCAGCCACTTTGGGCTCACTGGCGCGATCTTCACATGTGCCGACCTGTTGCCTCATAACGCAGTGATGACCTGAAGCGTAAACGTGAGGCTGGCTTCATAAATCAAGTCAACAGCCGCAGCTGGTATGGCGCCCGTAGACACGGACGTCCCGAGCCTGACTGCCTCGCGGTTGCCAGATACCGTACCCAAAGCCTGCGCTAACTCCGCAACCGACACCATGCGATCAGGCGTCCCTGCAATCGCCGGCAAGGCCAGGCCGATCAAACGACCTCCAACATCAAAAACCGGGCCGCCGCGGGGGCCGGCAGGCATATCGATGCCGAGCTTTCGTTCACCTGCCCGGTTTGACTCACCACCTAAAAAGCCGCTACTCAATACCGGCCATGCGGGGGCTGCATCACTCGTAGCGACATATTCCACCGTAAATCCGACGCTGCCCGGGAAAGCCTTCGCACCAGACACCAGCATGTTTCCAATAGCTGGCATGGCTTGGTTCAACCGCAACAATGCCACGCCCACCGGCAGCCGTTGCTCCAACCGGGCTTCGACCAAATGACCCAAGCCGTTTCGTAGCCAAAGCTTGCCAGAGCTGGGAACGAGAGACAGCGGGACCAGTGCATGCCTGCCGTCCTGTAACAGCAAGCCACTCCCGGCGACGCGGGCGCTAGAAGGCAACGTCCTTTTGGAGCTGTAGGGCGCCATCCGATGAGGTAATGTCAGCAGGTCAGGCGTTGCTCGCGGGCTGCCCGATTGCAGTTGCCGTTGCACGCTTTTAAGCAGTTGGTTACCAGGCGTGCGGGCCTCCGCCTCCAGTAGAAGTCGCTTTGCAATACCTGGCTGCCCGCCAATATGCAAGAGCCAGGCATACAGCGCCAAGCCATCCACTACATCCAGATGTGCCCCAGCGGTATGCGCAGAAAAAGCCAGCGCTCGCCGGTAGGTACCACTCTGCAAATAGGTGCGTACCAAGGCGATTTCTGTATCGGCTGAGTGTGCAATCAAGGCCGCGCGTTCAAAAGCTTGAAGTGCGGCATCACCTTGCAATTTGGCCAAGGCTGATTCGCCCACCGCAAGCAGCTTATTTCGCTCATTCAATCGCTCGGGCGAGAGCCCTTCTGTGTCTGAGTGAGTCAAAGCCTGGGCTCTGTTGCCTATCGGCTGACCGACGGCAGCTTGTGCCCCGGCCGGAGCTGGAGGTTGGGCAGGGCGGTCTACTGCAAGCGCGGACAGACACCCCAGCAGGCTGCCACCAACCAGCAGCGTCACCATACGAAAACGCTTCACGGGTTGACGTTTGCGCCGCCAGGGCAGGTGCCGCTGGTGCCTACGCGGTTGATGCGTGCAGTACCAGCGTCGAGAATATTTGAGCCAAGCGTGTACGGTCCGTTCGGTGCTTTGAAGGCCGCCAGATAGGCCGTTAGCGCATCAATGTCTTGGGCGCCACCCAAACGGTTGGTGCCCTTGACAAGCGTCGAGTACCCATCACCCCCATCGGCCATGAAGTTGTTGACCGTCACGCGGTAGCTTTTGGCGGGGCTCTGCACCACGCCGGCTGAGTCGACCAGGGTTTCAGTCGCGCTGGCGGTACGCAAAGTCACATTGCTAATTCGGGCACCACAGGCCTTGGAGCCGTCCCAGAGGTACTTGAAACCCGCTGATGGAAGCGCAAAGCGAGTAGCTGTTGTTGACTGGCCCAGGCAACCTGCAAATTGCTCCTCAAGGAAGTCCTTGATGTTTTGTGTTGTCAACGACAGGGTAACCAGGCTGTTGCCGAACGGCTGCACCGTGAAAGCCTCGCCATAGGTGACGTTACCGTTACCTTCGCCGGCGGCGCTGGACGCAAACGTAAACCCAGGGCTGCGAACACCGCCTCCATTCATGAAAGCGACGACGGCGTTCCCGAATGTGACGGGCTGCGTCGCCGCCAGTTGCGAATCCGCAATCAAGGAGCCTGCGGGCATGTTGCAAGCTCCGTCTGTGCGGGAACTCGGCAGATCAGACGCGATTGCACCAATCACCAGGTTGGAAATGGGAGACACCAAGGCTTTATAGGCCGCTACGATGCTGGCTACCACGGTGTCAGCCGGCGTAGCGGGATCATTGCGAGCCACCAGGCGGTTGACGGCGACGGTTTTGGTGACATTTCGCGTGATCGGATCAATTGTGATGTCGATATCCGTCAGCACGCGCGCAAATGCGCTGGAGCTGGTGACTGAAATGCTCCGGCCAGTCGCATTGGGCAGCATGCAGTTGTAGGCCGCGTGGGTGTGTCCGCTGACCACAAGGTCTACTGCATTGTCCAACTGGCTGACGATGCTTGCGATGGCGGACCCCGCAAGGTTGCCTTCACAGCCGTTGATATCGCCCACAGTACCCGTTTGAAAACCGCCTTCATGCACAAGCACCACGATTGATTCAATGCCCTGTGCACGCAATTCGGGAATCAGTGCGTTAACAGTTTGCGCCTCATCACGAAACTCCAGCCCGGCGACACCGGTCGGCGTGACGATGGTAGGTGTAGCTTTCAGGGTCATGCCGATGAACGCCACCTTCACGCCGTTAAAGGTTTTGATCCCGTAGGCAGGCAACAGGGGCTTGCCCGTGGAGGTAGCTATCACGTTGGCTGACAACCACTTGAACTTGGCGCCCTCAAACGGCACTGGCGTGCCGACAGTGGCCCCTTTGCAACTATTGGGATCGGTTACGCCGCCGGTCACCTTGCAGCCACCGTTTTGCAGGCGCAGCAATTCTGTCGACCCCTTGTCAAATTCGTGATTTCCCACGGAGTTGAATTCGAGGCCCATACGATTAAGTGTCTCAATCGAGGGTTCGTCAAAAAACAGCGACGAGATCAGCGGAGAGGCACCGATGGAATCGCCCGCACCAACCACGACATTGAGCGGGTTTTGTTTTTTGAGTTTGGCGATGTGGGCGGCCATGAACTCCGCCCCACCTACAGGCGGACGGTCGGCGGCGGCAACAGCGGTCGAAGCACCAAAAGTTCCGGGTGATTCAAGCGTTCCATGGTAATCATTGAAGCCCATCGCCACGATGGCAAGATTGTGGGACGCGTTCGATCCGG
>JANYFF010000086.1 GCA_025362825.1 Polaromonas sp.
CAATCATGGCTTGCGACTGGACGGCAGCATCGAGGTGCCGCACGATTGCGCGGGAAACGTTGTCCAGAGTCACCACGATCTCGGGCACCGGGGTTACATCGACTGGCGGCAATTCCAGATCAAACGCCATCGCCACAAAGCGCACCGTCTCCCCGCCATTGGCCGGTGCCGATGCTTCAAGCTTTGCTTCGAGATCGACCTGATCGCACACCACCCGGATGGCGGTGGTGTTACCCGCCTCATCCCGAAACTCAGGATGGCGAAACTCCAGCGTGTGCAGAATCACAACATCGGTGGGGGCGCTGGCGTAGGCCTCGCGAATGGCGTCCGAGAGCGACGGATCAGGCATGAACCACTCCGATGGGAATCACCCGCTTCTTGGCAGGCTCCGACGGGATGCCGTTGACTAGGCCAAAGATGTCCTTGCGTGATTCTCGAAACTCGCCCTCGATATAGACCGGCTTGCAGCCCGTCAAATACTCCAAGCCAGCCGCAAAGAACGGGATGTTGTCTGAATAGCTGGCATCACAGCCCGCATCCCACAACGGTCCGTGCAGAAACATGCAGGAGCCGTGACAAAGTTGCAGCACCGGGCAGCTTGTGCATTCGCTGCGCTGGCTCCAGTGGGTCGAGGTCTTCATCTTCACGCCCGCCAAATCTTCGAGCGTGCCGATCAGGTGACTCTCGCCGTTTGGGCCAGTCGACGCAGCGCTCACGTTTTGGCAAGTCAGGACATGGCCATGCAGGTCAACGGCCATGTTGTCTGTTTTGTCCATACCGCATTTCTGACCAAGAGTGCTTGCAGGCCGTGCGTAGCGTACTGAATCTAGGAAGCCCTTGATTTTCTGGTGTGAGATTTGAAAGTTCGCTACCCATCCTGTGCGCAGCTCATCAAAAGCCGTGACCCGGTAGCCAATCTGCTCGGCCTGGGTCTTCAGCGTTGCCGCCATGCCGCCCTCGTCATACGGGTCAATGAACGCCCCTTCACCAATTTGCACGTCCTGGCCAAACCGCTCCTGCAACCAGGACTGCACAGCAGCGCGGCTCGGGTTGTCTTTGTGCATCATGGCGTTGATGCTGATGCGCCCTTGCGGTTGGAGTCGGGCGTACAAGTCCATGATGGCGGCGCGCTTGTCCGGGTCATCCATGGGATCAAGACCGCGTGCGTGGTAGCCAGGGCCGTCATGGCTGATACCGACACCAAAGCCAAGGCCATCAAGCCATTGATTTTTTTCTTCATCAAGTAACGTGCCGTTGGTGATGACGTTGAAATCCGCCTCTGGGTACATCTTGCGCAGACGCTCGGCCAGAGGTTTGAGCGTTTTCCAATAGACGAACGGCTCACCGCCCCAAAATTCGATGCGCTGTGGCGCTTGGGATAGTGCGCCTGTGAGTTGAGCTACGAACGGTTCAATGTCACCGGGGTTGCTCGATTCGGCATGCGGTACAAAGCGCTGCGAGCAGTAATTGCATTCGTAGTTGCAACTCAAACCCAGGCTGACCTTGAGCGTTTTGATGACGCCCTTCAAACCGGGTTGATCCACCGACACCACGGTTGCATCGCCGTACTGGCGCGGCTGCACGGGTGCGACGGGACGACCATCTTCCCAAGTCAGCGCCGAAGTCAGGTTGTCATAGTGCAGGACGGGTTCGCTGCCGTCTGGGGCTTGCGTGCGAATTCTGAATTGGGCCATGGATTCCTTACAGGTTGACGTACAAGTCGCCGTAGTTATGGGAGGCCACGCGCAGCGTGACGGTTAAAAGGGTTCTGTGACCACTTGAATTGAAGGGGTTGGTTTCGTGCCACACTCGTGATGGGTGCAGCACCACCAGGCCAGGCTCGGTGTGGATGTAGCGGGTTTTTTCCCAAAACGGGAAGCCTGCCATCGGGCGCGGGTCTTGCAGTACCAGTTCACCGTCACCTATCTCACGGATCAAGGTGGCGCTGTCAGGGCGGTCTTGCCCGCAATCGAGATACAGGCACAACACATGGTCGCAGGTGTGGTGGTAATGCGGCGGGGTTCGCATCCCAGTCGGGTAATGCCCTGAAATACAGCGCGCAACAATGTGCAGCTCGTCGGTATTGGCAACCTTGTGTGCCTCACACAAATAGCCACGGTAGGTCTTATCCACATAGCGGCGAAACTCATGCCACACCTTGGGCGCATCGGCATCATGCTCTGCGTCGAACAAGTTGTAATGAGAGCGCAACTTCATCGCCGCAATGTCAGGTAGCTTATTGACGGGCGGGTTGGTTCGCTTGTAGCTTGCCTTCTGGAGGGTGTACGCCAGCAAGTCCGCCATCTGCTGCGCGTCAAACGGCGCGGTCTCGGTCAATACGGGTGTCGCCCAGAGATAGTCAATCATGGGACAACCTCGCAGCCAAATGACACGGCTATGCGCAGCTCGGTACAAAACCGTGAAATCGGCCTTGCCGCATGCGCCCGTGTTCCGTCAAACACCACCATCCGATTGGGTTTGAGCATGGCGCAATGCTCGATTTCGCCATCGTCGCCCATCACGATAAAGTCGCCGCCCCAATCTTTGTCCCATTTCAACACCGGATACCAAACCACCGACCTAGCTCGGCCTGCGAACTCAGCGGGGAAGTCCCGGTGCAGGGAAGCCTCGTCGCCAAAGGTCTGCGCATTGGCCCAGACTCGGGTGAGTTGGGTGTCACCAAAGAAGCGCTGCTGCACCCGTTTCGTGACTTCAGCCAATGGGCCACCCTGGGACAAAAACGCCGCGAAGCTCAAACTCGGGTGCCACACATGGCTGTCGTAGTGGTGCTTGTTGGTGCCGGGCAGGACGTAGTTCCTGTGCCAGAACGCTGCCGGTGATTTCTCATGGGCACGCCAACCAAAAGCCAAATTCTCATTCTGAAACCAATGCCGAGTGACCTCCATCAACTCCAGCGGGATCAAGTCATCAACGATTTGCATGGTGATGGTGTTGCCTTTTCATATCTTGAGGGTTTAAGGTGATCTCAAAATGCAGTTCGACGGACGCAGATTCGCCGTTGTACGGATGGGTGTGGTGCGCCAGGTAGCTCGGGAATACCAGCAGCATGCCGGGTGAGGCGTGAATCAACTCCGAGCGCCAGCCTTCCCAAGGCAACTTGCGCGCCCCGTAGGCACCACTGGGATTGACCAGAGCGAGTGCGCCGGCGTAGTTTTGACGCTTCCCCTCTGGACGGGCTTGGCCGTCTATCCAGTACACCGCCGACAGCTCAGTGGACTCCGCATGAAGCGGCAAAAACTGTCCAGGCTGCACCACCACTTCCCGCGCCGTCATGGTCATCGGGGTGCAGCCGTAACTGCCAACCACCACCCGCTGCACCTCGGCTGCCAATGCGTCAAAGATGGTCCCCGACTCAGGCGCAGTCAAAATGTTTTGACAGTGCATGCGCGACCAAGGCATCCCATCCGGGTTGTTCCTGGCGTGGCTTGCCAGCGCGCAATCTCGCATTGCTTCGCGTGCAGGGACATCCTGCAACAAAACGCCTTGATACACCCTGGCTGAAAATAACTCTCGGATCATGTCAGCGTCACCTCTGCATCATCAGCGCCGGGGTAAAACTTGAAACCCGCCTTGAGCCGCACCGTGTCACCCGCTTGCATCCCCGTGGTGAGTACCGTCGCGCGGGCCTTGCCGTCTTGGGTTCTGCGCCGCACCACGGGCAAGAAGCCGTTGACCGTTTCCAGGTAAAGCTCGGCATCCCTGGTCGTCGGATCGCCCAAGCCGTCGAGCATTTGCAAGGAGAAAGTGGCAGGCTCACCCGCTTTCACCGAAGCCGTGTCAGCCTTGACCTCGACACTTGGAAATACCATCTCCCTGACGTTTCCGCTGCTGCTGTATTGCGTCAGTTCCACATCAGCATCGGCCAGACCACTGACCACGCACCCGCCATCACCTTGTCCCAGATTGACGCTTACAAAGCATTCGTCGAAGGTGCTATTGGTAAACGGGACGTTAAGACCGACAAGGAAATTGCCGTTCCAGATGTGCCGGGCGATGTCCGCCGCAGAAAATCGTGTCGGTTGCGTCAAGGTGCTGAGCGGAACCGGTGCACGAAAGCGCCCCCCGTCTAGCCAATCAAAACCCGCAAGGTAGGCTTGCCGCTCTGACCAGTCGCGCCCCGCCCTTAGTTCTCGCGCAGCAAACAACACGCTGTCCTTGTCAGCGTAGCTGGGCTCGCCTTCGTTCTGATCTTTGATTTCAGGATCAGGACTTGGCAATACGCGCATCGCCAGGGTGGCTTTGACCGTTTCAGCCTCACGATCAATCTCTAAGCTGATTCGGTAGTCCCGTGTGCCGGCGAGGCCGGTGTTTTTGACAACATAAACTTTCATGTCAACACCCCTTAGCAGCAGCCGCAGCAGTTGCCGCAGCAGGCGCAGTTGCAGTTGGTGCGGCAGTTGAAGGCTCCACAGTTGCAGTTGCGGTAGTTGCGGTGGTACTCGCCGCCGCCAATTTCATCGGCACCAAGGTAGTACGCGTCGTAGTTAAAGCCCACCGACACAGCGTTATAGGCATAGGTCGTGCCGCCAGCACCGTCGAAGGAGCCGTTGTTCTCCCAAGCGCCGCGCCCGATGGATGAATACCATTCCCACCAGTTGCCGTTGGGCGGCGTCCACTGGGCGTTGCCATTGCAATTGCCGTTGGGGACGTAGCCATTGCAGTTGCTCGCGCGGTCGTCGTAGTT
Organism: Polaromonas sp.; assembly: GCA_025362825.1. GTDB lineage: Bacteria > Pseudomonadota > Gammaproteobacteria > Burkholderiales > Burkholderiaceae_C > Polaromonas. The sequence goes on from JANYFF010000086.1 coordinate 4,706, forward strand.
CTGGTTGCTGCGGTTCATCTCGCCCAAGTCCTGGCCGTCAGCCATCTTGAAGCCGGTGTTGCGGGCATCGTCGCCGGCGCGTGAGGACACGATGGTCGCGCTGCCCGTCATGGTCAAACTGCCGCTCATCGAGTCGCCTGATTTGTTGACTTTGCTGGACAGATCGAGCGCAGCTGTGCCTTTGACCGTGACCTGGCCCTGTGCGTTGACCGTGATGATGGGGATTTGTGAGGCCGAGCCTACGGTTCCTGCGCCTACGCCGGTGTCCTCTAAACCGGCTGATGGGATTTTTGTAATTGCCATGATGAAACTCCTTTTCCTTTTTTTCTATAGGTAGCGCACGACGATGCGTGAGCCGTTGTAGGGAGCGCCGCTAAAGCGCAGCGTTGCGCCACTGTTGACCAGGCTGTATGCGTCCGAGCTGTCCTGCACCACATTGCCCACCGTGACCATGAGCTTGTGAACACTGCCCGATGCGGTTGCAAGTGCGAAGTCAACCGCGCTGGCGTTGCCGGTGAATACCTGGGGCGCGACGTTCGAGCCGGATGCGCTTGCAGCAGCGGCCTGCGCTTGGGTGGCATAGGTCTGGGCGTTGTTGGCCGCGCTGGTCGCGGTAGAGGCACTGCCTGAAGCACTGCTTGCGGAACTGTTGGCCTGAGAAGATGAAGTGTTGGCCGCGCTGGCAGACCCTGCCGCGCTCGACGCTGAACTGCTCGATTCACTGGCTCTGGTGCTGGCCGTTGCGGCCGATCCTGCAGCCTCGCTAGCCTTGGTGCTGGCTGTTCCGGCCGATCCCAATGCGCTCGAAGCTGATCCGGCAGCAGCGCTGGCTGAACTGGCGGCATTGGCCGCCGAGATCGATGCCTCGCTGGCCTTGCTCGTGGCCGTGGCAGCAGAGGTGGCGGCATTGCCTGCTGAGGCGTTCGCCTCAGTTGCTTTGCTGGACGCGGTGCTGGCTGAGCCTGCGGCGGCGCTTGCAGAGGCAGCGGCGTCTCCTGAGCGTTGGGTAGCGGTGACTGCACTGGCCGATGCGTTTTGTGCATGGGTCTTGGCCGAGTATTCAGTGGAGCCAGAAACCGTGCCGCCCGTCTTGCTGGCCCACTCCTGGGCCACAGCCGCACCCGACTGCGCTTCCTTGTCCAGGTAGCGCACGCTGATGCCCACCCCAGATCCGGGGACCGAGCTAAAGCGCAAGGTGGTGCTGTTGACCACCGTGTAGGCCTCCATCGGTGCTTGCGGAACGCCGGCCACAGTGACCAGAATCGCGCCGGGGTAGCCAATAGCGCGCGAGATCGTGAAGTCGGTCTGGCCGGCAGTAGCTGTAAACACATCGGCCGGAATCACGGTGTTCGACGTCACGGCTGCTGCGGAATCCGCAGCTTGGCCAGCCCAGTGTTTGGCAGAGTAGCCAGTACCGTCAACGGCGGCAGAAGTTTTTTCTGCCCAATCAGCGGCGCGCACGGCCTGCGTTTGCACCGAGGTCAGTGTGGCCGCCGCACTTAAAGCACTCCCGGCTGCCGCTGTGGCCGATCCAGCCGCTGCGCTTGCCGCGTTGGCAGAAGCGACTGCACTGCTGGCGCTGTTCGCTGCACTGGTTGCCGCACCCGATGCCGATACGTTGGCCTCTGCTGCCTTGGTCGAGGCGGTGCCGGCAGAATTCGAAGCCACAGCCGCTGAAGCCGCTGAATTGGCAGCCGAGGTGCTCGCCTCGCTGGCTTTGATCGTTGCCGTGGCCGCAGAGGCCGTCGCACCGCTTGCCGATCCAGCCGAGGCAGTAGCACTGGTCGCGGATTGGGTGGCGCTGGTGGCGGCAGTGGTGGCCGAGGTGCTGGCTTCTCCCCCCCGGGTGCTTGCTGTGACAGCACTTGCCGCAGCACCGGTGGCCGATGCGGCGGATGTGGAGGCACTGCTGGCGCTGTTGACAGCGCTGGTTGCCGCGCCCGTTGCCGAAGTTGCAGCCTCGGAAGCTTTGGTTGCGGCAGTGGCTGCACTGGCAGCCGACGCGGTGGCCGAGCTCGCACTGTTGGTCGCGCTGGCACTTGACACGTTGGCCGAATTAAGCGCGTTTGTCGCCGAGGTGGACGCCGAGAGCGCCGGTGACTCCCACGCCGCGCCGTTGTAGAACTTGACCTGGCTGCTGGCCGAGTTGTAGTAGACCGCGCCTGCCAAGATAGCGTTGCCATCGTTATCAAGCGTCGGGTCGGATGCCTTGGCCCCCAGAAACCGGTCATCGAAGGTATCGAAGACGTTGTTGACCGCCGTGAGCGAATTCGCGGCCGAGGTGGCGCTGGCGGCAGAAGCACTCGCTGAACCTGCCGCTGCCGTGGCACTGACTTGTGTATCGGCGGCCTTGGTGCTGGCGGTGGTTGCCGAACTGGCAGCGGCAGACGCAGAGAGCGAACCCGCACTGGCACTGCTGGCCGATTGCGACGCAGAGCTGGTCGCTGCCGTAGCACTCGTTGATGCCTCATTCGCCTTGGTACTGGCGGTGCTGGCAGAGCCAGCTGCAGCGTTTGCTGATGTCGCGGCATTGATGGCCGAGCTTGCAGCAGCATTCGCCTGGGTCGAAGCTGTCGCCTGCGACATTGCCGCACCTGTTGCCGATGCTGCCGCCTCGCTTGCTTTGGTCGTGGCGGTGGCAGCTGAACTGACAGCCGCTGCGGCGCTGCCTGCCGCATCGACCGCTTTTTGCGCAGCGGTGGATGCCGAGGCAACTACCGACTGCGCGTGGTACTTGGCCGAGTACTCGCCGCCTTGTACCGTGCCGCTGGTCTTAGTCGCCCATTCCATGGCAGCCGCAGCACCGGTCTGGCTTTCTTTGTCGAGCAGCCGCACGGTGATGTCCACCCCAGCAGCGGGTGCAGAAACAAAGCGCAAGGTGCGGACGTCAGCCAAGCCGTAAGCCTCAACCGGCGTTTGCAAGACACCTGCCACCGTCACCTGCAGTGCCCCGGGATGACCCACCGGGTGATCCAGTGTGAAATCGGTCTGCATGCCGTTGGCATTCCAGGTTTGGGTCGGAATGATCACCGCGCTGGTGGCCGCATCTGCCAAGGAACGCACGTCAAGTAGCGTCTGCGCCGCTTCCCCCGCCTTGGTCGAGGAAATACTGGCTGTACCCGCCGAGAGCACTGCCTGGCGCGTGGCTTCGATCACCTGGCCGGTGAGCTCGCTTCGAGACGCCGCCAGATCGTCCTCGACCCCCTGAATCGCCCGGGCCACGGTCTTGACCGGGCCGCCTTCGGTCTGAACTTCGGTGTCTGTGTCGCCGTGGACGATGTCGTGCAGAAGCTCGGCATCGATCTCGGCCTTGCCGACGGTCGCCTCTAATCGTTGTTGTAAATTCATAAAATTCTGACCTGCACTTACCAACGCTCGGTCGGCAGTTTCTGATGAATGAGGATCTCCAGAGAATCGATCGAAGCCGCCAGCGCATCGAAGTCGCTCTCGACCAGCACGCCCAGCGCGTCGCGCGTGAGCATTGGACGGTTGCGCAGTTCGAGTTCGGCGCTGACTTCCCACAAGTTCCCGCTGGACAGACGCGCCTGATAGGCCTTGGTAAAGCGGGCCTGGTGCGGGGCCAAGCCAATGCCGCTCAGCAACTCGATCTCAAACCACTGAGCGCCTTCCATGGCCTCAAACTTGAACCAGGCCTCAAAAATGGCGTAGGTCAGCGGGCGCAGATTCCAGCGCACCGCCACCTTCGCTGGGGTCTGGGTGAAGCGGCGACGAACCCGGGCCGCGCCCGATTCCATGTCGGTTCGCACCAGGGCTTCGCCCGGCGTGATGGCGTAACCCTCGACCGTGGGCAAGGGAATGCGCGCCACCGGCCAGATGGGAACAGGGCTTGTAGACACCGTCATCGCAAGCTCCCAGCGGCAGGGTTCAAGCCATAGCGACGCTCAAGCATCGGCGCCAGACCCGTGCCTTGCGCGATCGAGCGTGCCATGCGACCCTCGATCTGCTCGACGATCACGTCCAGCCGCATCGAACCGTCCGGCTGGCGTTGCTGCTCAACCCGGGCATCGACCCCTTGCGCGCGGTTGATCACATTGACTTCGACCTTGACCCCTGGCCGGGCATTCAATGAGCCGCCCAGTGCACGCATCTGACCCGGCGTAAAAACAGCCTCGCCCTGACGCGCGATGATCGGCATCTCACCGCCCACCAGACCACCCGTATGAAAGCGCGGTGCACCGTCGAAGATCCCCGCACTGGCTGCGCGGCTAGTCAGTGAGTCGAAACCCAGAAGACCCCCGGTGTGGGCCAGATTGACCATCGTGCCTGCGAGATCGCTCGCACCCGTGGGGAGCGCCGCACCGCCGCCACCGCCACTACTGCCGCCAAACAAACCCGAGGCCCAATTGGCCAGCGGTAGCGTGATCATCCGCTGGATCTGGATGCGAACCAGATCGCTGATGATGGAGTTGGCCAGGCTGTTGAAATCTATTTTGCCGGTGGTGACGAACTGGGTGAGCGCATCTTCCATCGAGCGAAACGCGCCCGTGACGGCACGTTCAGCTTGCTTGGCCGCGTTGGTGGCGTCGTCCACGTAGGTGCGCAGGGCCGAACGGGCGCCGAATTCGAAACTGCGCTGGTAATCGACGTTGGCCCGTGCCAGTTCTTCGATGATGGGTAACTGACGCGCCAGGGCTGCGTTGATGGTCTCGATCGCTTCGCTGCGCAGCCCAGCATCCTGAATTTCATTGGCCTGTTTTCTGGCGACAACGGCGGCTTTTTCCAGTTCGGTGCGGGTAGTCAGGGATGCGCGGTCGGCCTCTGAGAGATCGAGCAGTTCGCGGCGCAGCAGCAACTCTTCTTGGCGCAGTCGGTTGGCGCCGATGAAGTTTTCGATCAGTTTGCGCGAGGCGTTTTCTTCTTTTTCGAATTCATCGAAGCGCTTGTTGGCTTCCTTCGCGCGCTCGATCCTCTCCAGCACCTCGATGTATTTCTCGGCCTGCACCGTGACGCCGGCGTAGCCTTTTTTCTCCAACTCGAGCGCACGCTGACGCAACTCAGCCGCTTCGCCATCGGTCTGGCGCGTGAGGCGAAGACGCAGTTGCTGCAGGAAGGCTTCGCCTTCGTCTTTGGGCACAGCAGGCGGTTTTTTGGCAAACGCCGACTCATCGATGTCGATCGGGCGCTTGCGGTTCCACTTGGGCAAGAACTCGTCATAAATCTTTTGCACCTCGGCGGCCTGTTCCGCGGTCTCCAGCACAAACTTCTGGCCCATCACCCGCACCGTGCGCCGCTGCGCATCGAAGAACTCGCGCACCCGGTCCACATACCCCGGGTTCTGGTTGATGCTGGAGAGACGTTCATTGGCTGCGCGCACAAATTCATCCCGCGCGTGCTCCAACTTGGCGATCTCGGCGTCTACTTCGCTTTTGTCATAGCCCATCGATTTCATGGACCGCAGCATGTCGCCCTTGAACCAGGTCTCCACGTCCTTGCCCACCACAGAGAGGCTGTCAAACGGTTGCGCGATAAGGCGCTTGGCCAGCGTCGCCGATTCGGCAACGAAAGCCAGACCCGCTGCAACCGCTTCCAGATAGCCCAGCACTTCGGTGCGATTTTGAGAAATCGCCAGCAACTCATTGGAAAAACTTCCCGTTTGCGTCTTGGCCAGGAACATCGCCTCGGTCGCGTCAGCCAGCACCGGCAACAGGGCCGAGCCCAGCTGGCGCGTGACGCCTTCGGTCACCGCGTGCAGGCGTTTCAAGTTGTCATTGAATTCTTCGGCGGCGCGGGCGACCGAGGCGCTCATGACGAGGCCCAAGCGATTCGCTTCTTCCATCATCGCGTTCAAACCATCCCGGCCCTGGTTGAGCATCGGGATCATGGCCAGACCATCGCGGCCGAAGATACGAACTGCCATGGCGGCTTTCTCGGCCGAGTCGGGCATGGCGGCGAACTTCTCCGCCAGATCAAGTAGCACTTCTTCGGTAGCGCGGATCGGGCCGCCAACTTCCGTTACCCGGATGCCCAGAGCTTTCAAAGCCGCGCCGCCTTCTTCGCCGCCGATCTTGGCATCGAACAGGGAGACGGAGAGTTTGCGTAACGCCTTGGTGAGCGACTCGGAGGAGACGTCCGACAGATCTGCTGCGTAGCGCAGCTTTGATAAAGCCTCGACCGAGACGCCGGTTTTTTGCGCGAGTTTGTTGAGTTCTTCGCCCACATCGGCCACAGGAAAGACCAGACGCGACAAGCCAAAGGTGAGTCCGGCAAGGGCGCCCCCCGCAATCAAACCCGCAGGACCGATCCGGGACAAGGCTGTGCCCAGTGGCCCGAGGCGGCTGGTGGCATCTCCGAGTGCGGCAAAGGCATCGTTGGCGGCGCGGTCCACCAGCTTCAAACCCTCGGACGCTGGACGTGCAGCGGCCTCGATGCGTTTTAAGGAGCGCTCGCCTTTTTCTCCGACCTCGGTGAGTTCGGCCTTTACCTTGCCGCCATCGATGACGGCCAGGCGAATGGCGAGATTGCGTTCAGCCATGACGGGGTTTCATTCCTTCGGGTTCAGTCATTCGATTTCATTTGTTCGGCCAAGCCTTCGAGCATCCCCATCTCGCAGGCGGGCAGCAGATGCGCGCAAGCCCGCAGGTCATAGTCCAGTGCGCGCGTGAGCGTGAGTGCGGCATTCAAATCAAGCCCGGCAACTACGCTGCCCACAGCGCGTACCTGACCCTGGCACTGGAGAAACACCTCCCACGCCTGCCAACCCTCAATCGTCTCGGGCGCATTCACCCGGTACGGGCAGGTGATACAGGGCGCGGGACAGGCTGCACAGTATTGAGGGCCCGAGGCGCAGTGCCAGCGCGCACGGGCCGCTAGACGTTTTTTTCTGCGTCCAGTGCGTAAAGGGGGGCCAGGTACTTGCGCTCGAACGCTTCAGCCAGCGGCCACAAATCCATCAGTGCGGCCACGCCCTCCGCGTTGACGGCCGCAGCTTTACCCTTGTCGTCGGCCACCCCCTCCCATTCGATCACCGAGGATTTGGCGAGTTCTGTAATCAAAGTCGCGGTGCGCACGCCAGAGGCCTCAGTACTGTCGCCTTCGATTCGTGAGGCCGCATGGCGTGCAGCCATCACCAATGCAGTTGATGCGGGTTTGACCTTGACCCGCACACCGTGCGCGAGGTCGAGCCAATAAGGCTCGCGTTTGAGATTGAGTTTCAACATCAGTCTTTCCTTTTAATAAGCATCGATATCGTTGGTGAGTTCCACAGTGAACATCCGACCTGCGGCGGCATTTTTGGCGGCCTGCCAATCAAAGGCGGCCTGAATACCGCCAGGCCCTGAGATCGAAATCTTGGGCTTGGGCAGATAAACCTCGTGGGCGGTGAAGGTGATGCGCCGCGCCGCATCAATCACGTAGCCAAAGGAGAGTTCCAGCGGCGTGTTGTTGGTCGCGGCATCAATCAACTGCGTGTCGGCAAAGCGCACTTCCAGATTTCCGGTGAGGCTGGCCACCGTCGGATCTGCGCCTTCGATGCGACCGTCCGAGCGAATGGTCTCGATCCGCTCCAGATTGTTCGAATAGGTGAGCTGCGCCGAGACGACGTTGCCCAGAGGTTGTCCATCCTTTTTGATCGCGCCCTGGAACTGGTTAAAGCGCAGCAACTCCCGGGTACTGGGTGCGGCATCCCGAGATTGCGCGTGGCGGATTTCCCCTTGGGCAATGAGCCCGATCGTGGCATTCGCTGCGCCCGAGCGCGCAAAGCTCACCTGCAGGCTGTTGGCCATCACGCCGCTGGCAACAAAATAAGCCGGGATATCAGCCAGGCCGGTCTCCAGGGTGAGGCTGGCGAGGACTGGCTTTGCGGAGACGAAGGTGTGGGTGTACGGTGCATCGGTATCGGGCTCGCTGCCCGTGACGGTGGCACTGCCCAACAAGGCCTTTAGCCACACACCGATGTTGTTCACATCCAGCGGCACGACGATATCGCCCTCGACCTTGATCACATCGCGGATAGGGGCGCTCGGGTCTCGTCCAAGACCGATCAGGTCATTGGCAATAAGCCCTTGTTCGGACCCGAGCGACGTTGAGACAAAGGGCAACTTCCAGCAGTCCCCGCTGGGGACGGCTCCGTAAATCAATTCGAACGCAGCCAATAGACTGGCGTTCGCGCCATAGGCACGTGCCATATTTTTTTCTCCAGTTAAAAGTTGAAGCGAATCAGCAAGGCATCAGCCCAAGGGACTGGCGCTGCTGTAATGCAAGATCAGTGGCAACACACAGGTTTTGATACCGGCGGCGCCCTCAATGGGAAGGTCTTCAAATTTCGGCGCACCAGCGCTGCAGAAATCCACCGCGCCGCCAAGACTTGGATTGGCTGCCAGTTGTTCACCCAAACTCACGAGCAGCGCATCCATCCGTGCATCGCGCTGGGCGGCATCCGGATGCGCTACAAATATTTCCAAACTCGCCTCGTGCTGCCAGTGATACGTGATGGGCGAGAGCGTGACTTCCGGTTCGCCCAGTTCGCCATCACGCAAGATGACGAGCGCCTGATCGCTCACGCGCTCAGGGACGGCGCTGTTGCGTTTGACTGCCCCGGATGGCAAGGGCAGACCTTCGAGCAAGACCAGCAACGCACGCAGAGCAGATTCACGCGGGCTCATGCCCGATCTCCTGCTTCCATGAGACGAGACACCCGGTAGGGCAGCGCATCGATCCAGCGTTTGCCAGCCGGGTCAATGTTCAGGCGTTTGCGCAGATGCACTTGCGGCACCAATAAAAAGATCGCCACCGTCGCAACACGCCCCGCTGCTATGGCCTTGCCACTGGCCAAGGCAAAGCCGCCACGCTTGCCACCGCGCGCCCTTTGGTTATCGGCGACCAGGAGCGAGGGCCTGCCGCGCCGGTAGACAAAACGCAGGCGCTGGCCATGCAGACGCTCCCACTCACCAGGGTTGAGTTTCTTGCCGCGTCGACCTTTGCCCGCAGCCGGCAGGGGAATCGCCAGCCAGAACCCGTCTTTGGAACGGATCACCGGTCCCTCATCAAAAGCTCGAACGATGGTGGGGGCGTTGGACCACACCATGCCCGCAGCAGAAATACTGGGGCGGCCCTGCGGATAGACCCGAGAGCGCCAGGTATTGGCCAGCCGCACACCCAAGCCCGCAGCGGTAACTTGCGCGCGCAACTCGGACTTCAAACCTTCAGCCGATTCACGCACACTGGTGGTTACCGAGCGCTCAGCCAAGGTGATTTCGTCGGCAAGCATCTTCTCCAGACTCCCCGAGAGCGCGGCAAGCAACCTCATGACAACCTCACAGCCATCTCACAGCGGCGCACCCGTCAGGGTCCAGACCAAGCGCTCGCGGTCGGCCAGGGGCGCACCGATGACGCGGTAGCTGTTCCCGTGAAGGGTCAAAGTGTCACCCTCCACGGGTTGTGCCACCTCGGCCGCCTGCACATCGAATCGCTGCGTATCCACCGCCAGACGACTCTGGCCGAAAGACTCCATCACATCGACTTGGCGAGTGATGAGCTGCACCGGCACTGCGCGCCCATCGCCAAAGCGGTAGACACCCTGCGCCCCGAGCCTGGCGAAGAGCCGAGCGGCCGCCCGGGCAAAAGGAGACCCCGACATCGCCGTTCAGCCAATGCTCAGTTTGACCAGCACCCCTGGGCGGTGGCACATCGGCAGTGGGTTGCTCTGCGTGTGCAGATCAGTGCCGCGCTCGAACTTCCTGGGTTCTTGTTTCGCGTACACCGGCTGGCCCAGCGTGTTGACTGTCTCGTTGAAATCGGCCGGCGAGAAGTAGGTGGCAAAGGTGTCTACGGTTCCCACCGGAAATGCGTGCGCTTCGCCGGCTGCAATAAAGCGGCGGCTGGCGCCGTTGCCATCCGTGGCTTGGCCGCGATATTCTTCGAAGGTAATGCCGCCGAAAGTAAATCCGGCACGCACGTCGTCACGCAACATCACCCCTTGCTGGAAATTCTCGTAGGCCTTTTCAACCTTGGTGTGGCCGGTGAGCTTCTCGAAGAACTCTGGCGAGCAAAGACAGCGCACGCTGGTCATGAATTCGCCGCGCAGATTATCTTCAATATGAGCGAGCACATCGATGCATTTCTGGCGCACGTTGGTGCCATCGGTTGCCAGCGCGAAGTTGATCGATTTCGGTGTGATGTTGAACTCAGCGAACAGGTCGTAGATGCTGGAACCATCGGCATCGAGGATCTCGCCCTTCAAGGCGCCCATGCGCAGGTGCTCGAGCGTGATCGCGTGCTTGTTGCGCATGGTCTCCAGGTGCTGTGCAAGAACTCCTGCGACGGTCTCCAGCTCGGTCTCCGAGCCAAAGGCGCGAATGCCCTGAACCTCTTCCGGAGCGACCACATCGTCGTGCGGTATGTGCGGCACCACGAAGGAGCGCATCTTGCGTTTACCGCGCACGCCCACCGTACCGGGACTCCCGACGGGAAGGGTGGGCAGCAAGTTCAACACGCCATTGCGCTCTTCGATCAGGATTTGCCGAAAGCGTGTCGGCTTGGCCGGAAAGAGGTTCAAGGCTTCGAGCCTGCCGTAGCGGTTGGGAACGTGGTTGATGGCCGCTGTGAGGTTGGCCATGGTGAAAGCAGGATTGGCAAAGACGTTTTGCATAGATTTCTCCGTTTGAAATGTCAGGATCAGGTTCAGGCCGAGGCGCGAATGAGGACGCCCTGGTGTTTGAGTTGCGCGACAGCCGCAGCCTTGTGCTCAGGCGTGATGCCCGCCGGCCAGACGAGTGCGTGCTCAGCCACGATGGCGTGGCGTGCGACGAGGAGGCCATCGGTTCTGTCCGCGGCCTCTGCATTGATGTCGCCCAACAGAACGCCGCAGGCGAGATCAGCCCCGTCGGTGGCCGCCGGATCGAGTTGCACCACCTTGCCCGTGGCGGTCCGGGTCGCGACGACCGTGCCAAGAGAGAGCGTGTGCCCGGATGCGACCGTGACCTGGTCGCGCGAATACAGATGGGAGGCTTCGAACTTGAGCAGATCGCCCAGATTCATGGTTTCAGTGACAACGGACATTTAAATCTCCTGGTGGTTGCGTTTGTTGACGGCAGCCATGAGCGGGTTGGCCAGGGCCTGCGTTGACCGACTCGCTGCAGCATCGGGGGCAATGAGGGATGCAATCTCCACGCTTGTCGCCCGGGCAGCCAGGAGCGTGCGGCGCACTTCTGCTTCACTCGTTCCCTGCGCAAGAAAGGCCGCCGTGCGCTCGGGGTGACCTGCGAGTTGGCACAACTCGGCCACGGCCAGCGCTTGTGCATGGGCCGTTGCATGGGCGGCGGCACCAGCCTCGGTGCGCGCGGCATCGAGTGCCAGCGCAAGGTCTGAGTCAGGGTCAGGCAGCTCCACTGATTGGGCGGCATCGGATGCCGCCAGAACGTCGTCTTGGTTTGGTGCAGACATGGAAAAAATCTCCTTTTGAGTGATGGAACGTGGTGCAGAACGTGGCAAAGAACGTGATTCAGATCGCGGGCTGCGGTGAGCCAAGAGGCGCGGAGAATCGCGCGCCGAGATGAAGGTGTTGAATTCAAGCAGCGCCGATTCCAGACTGCCCTGGGCGTCGGCAAGACCCGAGGCCACGGCCGCAGGGCCGAAGAAAAGTCCGGCTTCGGTGTCGCGGATGAGGGCCGGCGCGATGCCTCGCATCTGGGCGACGTGCGCGACAAACAGGTCGTAGAGCCGGGAAACTTCAGCCTGCAGACCCGCGTGGGCGTCACTGGTGAGCACCTCGTGCGGCGAGAAATCGTTCTTCCTCGCACCCGCCGTGATTGCGGTATATCGGTAACCGTCCTTGGCATCGCGCACGGTCTGATCGACGTGCATGGCAATCACGCCAATCGAACCTACGCCTGCAGTGCCCGTCACAAACACCCGGGATGCGCTGCAAGCAATGGCGTAGGCGGCCGAGAAGGCCGAGTCATTGGCCACCGCCCACACCGGTTTAAGCGCGTTGGCCGCACGAATGCGCTGCCCCAGTTCAAACACGCCACCCGCCTCGCCACCCGGAGAATCGACATCGAGCAAGATGCCGGCGATGGCGGGGTCCGCCACCGCCGCATCGATCGTCGCGGCGATCTCCCCGTAAGAGCTCATCCCCGATGCCGCCTCCACACCGAGGGCACGGCGCACCAGCGTGCCGTGCACGGGAATAACCGAAATACCCGGTGCGCAGGCGCTCTGGCTTCGGGGCACGGGGTACGCAGGCAACCCCGCCGTAGGCTCGGGCCAGCCGATGCGCTCGCCCAGCACCGAGAGGATCACCTCGAGTTTGGAGCGTGCAATCAGGAGCGGCGTCCCGTACAGACGAGACGCAAGATGGGGTAACAACATTCAACTCTCCGAAGGGTTTGTGTCTAACTGCTCTGGCGGTTCTGGCAGCGCTGCAGACCTTGCCGGTGCTGCGGTCGCTGGCACCTGGTCATGGCGCGGGTCGCTCTCAAAGACCAGGCCCAGCGCATCGGCGCGCGCGTTGTCAGCAGCAATCTCCCGGTCCACATCCTCAGCGTCATAGCCAAAGGATGAGATCGCTTCCGAGCGCGACAGCAGCCCGGCGCGGATGGCGGTCACCATCGCTTTGAATTCTTTCTGTGGATCGACCCACTGCCAGCCCTGGGGAATCCACTTGGCTGCCAGGTAGGGTCGGCGCGCTCGGGCACCCCCGCGCATGAAGCCGGGTAGCACCAATGCGCCTTCGAGTACCGCTTGTTCCATCCAGGCACGCCAGATCGGCCTGCAAAGTTGATGGACGATGACGCCGTGCTGCAACGACTCGACCCGGCGACGAAATTCCAGCAGCCCGGCCCGGATCGATGAGTAGTTGACCTGGGTGAGATCGCCCGTGAGCTGCTCGTAGGTCACACCCATGGCGGCGGCCACGGCGCGAAACTGCATACGCAGAAACTCCGCGTAACTCGCGCCGACGTCGGCCGGCTGGGAGAATTTGACGTCCTCCCCGGGCTCAAGAATCTGCATGGTGCCGGGCTCCATGCCGGCCAACGCCACGCCGCTGGCATCTGCCGCCCCTTCGCCCATCAGGTTGTCTTCGGGGGCCAATCGGGTGATGAAGCCCGCGAACATGGCGGCGGTTTTTTTGCGCACCAGCTCCGCATCATCGTACTGGTCGAGTTCGTTCAGTTTCACCAGCGCGCGTGCCAGCCACGGCTCGCCCCGGATCTGCCCCGGGCGCAAGGGCCGGTAGAGGTGGATGATCTCAGCCGCATCAATGCGCATCGTTTCCATGCTGTTTCCCGAGGATCCCGAGGATCCTGAGGACAAGGGAGCAAGGGCTCCGTCCTCAGGATGGCTGCGGTACAGGTGGTAGGCAACCCGCCTGCCCAGCCGGTCGAATTCGATGCCGGCGCGAATGAGGTTGCCGTTCTCAGCGGTGGTGTTCATCGTCACGGGCAGATGCTCGGGCTCCAGCACCTGCAACTGCATCGCCACCGGCAGATCGTCTTCGGGTCGGCGGTAGCGGATGCGCACGAGTGCTTCGCCGCCTTCGAGCATGGCGCGACAGGCCAGCGCTTGCAGGCCGTAGTAATCGGTCAGGCCTGCGGCATCGGCCTCCTCGCACCAGTCGCGCCACAGCGACTGAATCATTTCACGCTGGTGCGCGTCAATCACCATCGACTGCGGCTTGATGCCGGTACCGATGGCGTTGGCCACATAGGATTCCAGCGCCGCATTGGCCCAGGCGTTGCGCCGCACCAGGTCGCGACTTTTGGCACGCAATTCATTCTGGGTGGTGAGCAGCGCAGCAATGGCACCGGGATTGCCGACCGACCACGCGATGGCGCGTCGCCCTGCACCGATACCGTCGTAGGTGGGAGTACGACCCGCACTGCCAGCCGAATGGCCCAAAAGTCGGCGTTGAATTGTTTTAAGCCAACCCATTACAGCCCCTTTGCCGTGAGCATGCGAATCTGGCGTGACTTGGAAATACCCAATTGCCGTGCCAGAGCCGATTCGACTTCGGCCAATGCGGCCTTGAGGTCAGACACCGAGCGGTACTCGATGCTTTTGCCGTCATAGCTGACGCGGTGCTCGCCAGTGGCCAGCGCTTCGCGCAAGGCCTGGGCGTGTTCTTCGGTGTAGGTGGTCATCAAGTCATCCAGCGACTGCGCACAATTCGGCGCAAAGGTTTAAGGGCTCCAGAATCAACAAGGCCACCGCTGAGGGTGGCCTTGTCATTCATCACGGTTTGTTGCGGAATCGGCGGCGGATCGTTGATGGCGCGCGCCATCCCTCCCATCCCCCCTATCCCCATTTGTCGCTCCAGCTCGCACCAGTGGCGCTCCTCATAACGGTCTAGTCCTGCCGCAGCGGCGGCGGCGCGGGCGTAGACATAACAGTCCAGCGCTTCGTTTCGTTCGCGCATTTTTTGCCACTCGCGCACCGCAAAGCCATTGCGATCGCGCCGGGTCACCAACTGCTCGGCACACAGTTGCTGAACGTATTCCCCGTCCACCTTGGGCAAGTGCACGAATCCTGTGGGGTACTGAAAGCTGGTTCCGTCCTCCTGAACGTCAGCGGCTTTGCGCAAGTTGTTGTAAAACTCCAGCTTGGCAATGCCCACCGTGACCGAGAACACTTTGATGCCACGGCGCAGCTTTTTGCCACCCTGTGAGATATCGACCGCAGTGGGTGTACCAATTAAGGCCGCGCCACGCGCCACGCCTTTGACAGCCATGACCCGGGGGTCTCGGCAAGAACGCACAAAGGCATAAGCCTCCTGGGTGGCAAAACCGGTGTCCAGGGCAAATCGAACCAGCGGCAATGAGGCACCTGACTCGTGCGTCCAGGTCTCGGCCAGCATGTCTGCCAACTGCCTCCAAACCGTGTCGCGGGCGGTGTCCCCCATCAGGACGCGGTGCTCCACCAGCCAGCACGCCTTGCCCCGCCCGAACGCCCAGACAGACGCTTCGATCCGGTCCTTCTGGACGTCGGCGCCACCCACCAGCAACAGGCCGCCCAGGGGCACCGTTCCCATTCGGTAGTCTTCCCGCCGCTCAATGAGCCTCTGCCAGTCGGGTGCTTCGCCTTCTTCGACCCAGGTTTCGCCCAATTCGGTGTTCTTGAACGTCTTGATCGCTGCGGCCGACCCCGACTCTTTACTCACCGCGCTGTCCCAGGCGGCGGCAATCTGCGCCCAACTGCGCCAGCCCACCGGGCTGTAGAGCGATGAGAGGTGAAAGCCTGCGGTCCTGCCGTGAGGACTTTGCGCCATCGCGCGCCACTCGCCGTGCTCAAGCATCCAGGTTTTATGGTGCTCGGCAATCGGCTCTTCACAGGATTCACAGGCGTAGGCGGCCGACTCGGGCTGACTCCCCGTTTCACCGCGTTGCCAGCGCAGCTGCTCAAAACGCAGCCACTGGCGGTGATCGCAATGTGGACACGGCACAAAGTAGCGCCGCTGATCAGATGCCTCATATTCGCGTTCGATGGCCGACACACCCGAGATGGTCGGGGTCGACACGATAAATATCTTGCGCCGGGCGAAGGTGCGCGTGCGTGCTTCGGCTAGCGAAATTGCATCACCTTCGCCTTCCACGTCCAGTGGGTAACCGTCGACCTCGTCCAGGAACAAATAGCGCACCGGCATCGAGCGTAGGCCCACCGCGCTGTTGGCACCGGTCATCACCAGCACGCCACCCCTGAACTCTTTGGCCAGGATGGTGTTGCCGGAATCGCGTGACCGGGCTGGTGATATCAATTCGCGCAGGGCGGCTGACTCCTCAATCAAGGGGTCAATGCGCTGCTTGGAGTTTCGCTTTGCCATGTCCACCGTCGGCCAGACCGCCATCATGGGCCCGGGCGCATGGTGAATCACGTAGCCAATCCAGTTGCTGCCCATCTCAGTCGCGCCCAACTGCGCCGCCTTCATGAACACCGCCCGCTCCACCGGCGAATTGGGCGAGAGGCAATCCATGATCTCTTTCAAGTACGGCGTGCGGCTGGTGCGCCAACGACCCGGCTCGGCAGAGGCCTTGCTGGAGAGCATGCGGTGCTGATCGGACCATTCGGACACCGACAGCAGCGGGTCAGGTGTAAGGCCATCGCGCCAGGCCCGTTCAATTTCGCTTGCGCCGTCGTAGTGATCGGTTTCGGTTTCTTTGTTCATCAGTCCACACCGGCCTGTAAATTGCCCAATTCCTGCAAGTGCTCGCGCACCGCGTTCTCCAGCGCCACATGCATGGTGTGCGCATCGATTTCTAATTTGGCTGCCATCTGGGCTGAGACCCTTGCGGGCCAGTTCAGCCACGCATCACGTTCACTGCGCGCCAGCTTGAATACATGGGCAATGGCCTGCGGCCGATCAATGAGTTCGCCCTTGAGCCTGGCCAGTCGCACCTTGTTGGTCTGCGCCTTGACCACCTCGTTGACGGTTCGGGCTTGCAGCAGCGAGGTGCCACCGCCGCCGCTAGAACTGGTGTTGCTTGTAGCGCCAGCACCACCTCTTTCACCGCCACCATCGCCATCGACCTCCGGCACCTTGACTTTGACGGTGGGTCGTTGCGTTCCAGTCTTGGGCGTACTGGTGTTGCGCGCCCATTGGGCATCTGCCTGATCGGGATCAATCGTGCCGTCGGGCAGCGCCTCAATACGCCCGCTGCGGATGGCCTTGTGTACGGCGGTGTCGGTGACCCCGCGATGACGGGCGTAGGCGCGAATCGAAAGTCCCATGGGTAATGCGTGTGTTCTTCATTGCAAGGTCTGTTTGGCCCCAGATGGGCTAAATCCAAAGATGCAAATTTGCATGTCTGGTGTCGGTCAACCTTCGGCAAATTTGCCGGAAGTTGGGGTGTGGGTTTGACGCAAAAAATGATTCAAAAATGATTGGAATTGACTTGGCTTCACAAGCAAACAGCGCGTTACTACAGACATCGCAACAAACCAACCGGAAGAATTGAAATGAAAAACACCATTGACCAAATTTTTGCCTTGATAGCAGAGAAGCACCTCAACATCGACACCCTTGAGACACGCAGCTCAGATAGCTTGGACTTTCATGACGTCTCAGTCTGGGGTGTGCGCAGCGCCCTCGAAGCCGCCTTTAAAGCTGGAGTCGAGTTGGGTGCATCCATGCCAAAACCGACGGAGTCAGAGATTGGCAACACCTAAACAAATCACGACAAGCCATGCAAAAAAAGCTTGGCTTGTCTTGCAAACAGCGCGTTCATCACATCGTCTTAACAACCACACAGAAGGAGCCTCAAATGAGCACCATCACATTGACCGCCACCCAGCACGCCATGCTGGCCCATGCCATCCATCACGCAGAGGGT
>JANYFF010000464.1 GCA_025362825.1 Polaromonas sp.
CGATTTGGTTCGTGTGGCCTCTTCGGCGCTTTCTTTTGCGAGGCGGACATCGTCCTCCGCTTTTTTACGCTGCGTGATGTTGCGGCCTATACCCATGATGCCGAGCAGTCCGCCCTCGTTGTCGCAGAAAGGTGCCTTCAGGGTTTCGAACAACTCCCGCCGACCATCTTTGTAGGTGATCCACTGTTCACTGGCGCTTTTCTCACGTCTAGCCAGAATATTTCGATCGACTGCGGTCACGCGGTCTGCCCAATCTCGGTCAATCAACTGGTAGTCGCTACGCCCCACGATGTCAGCAACAGGACGGGCAAAGATTTCTGCAAAGGCGTCGTTACAACCCAGGTACCGGCCCTGCAGGTTCTTGTAGAAAATAGGATCGGGAATGGAGTTAATCAGGGCGTGCAGGGTGGCCCGCTCACGCTGGGTTTGCTCGGTAGCATTTTTTTGTTCGGTGATGTCCTGAAAGGTCACCACATGCACCGCCCGCTTTTCGTCCTGCGCCAGGAATACACTGACCGCGACATCAATAAGTTGGCCGTCTCCGCAACCAAACCGGCTTTCGAAGTGCTTTGGCGTGCCCGTCGGGTCCAGTCCGAACTTCAGCTCTGCCACGCTTTCGTCGCCTGCATCAACATCCACATCAATGGCAGATATTTTCATGCTGATGAATTCTTCAATACCGTAGTGAAGCTGCTCGCAGGCGGCCTTGTTGGCATAAACCACCCGCTGCTGTGACGGGTCGAGCCAGAACAGCGGGCCTGAGTTTTCTACAACCAGGCGATTGAACAGAATTTTGCGGTCGGCGCGGCTGCGCTCCGTAACATCACGAAAATTGAAGGTCAGCCCAACCTTTGCACCATTGGTCACCACTGGCGTGATGGTGCGTTCCAAAATTCTTCCATCGTTCATCTCGATCTCGTCGAAAACCTCACTTTCGACGCTGGACCACAGTTCGTTGGCGCGGGCTATAAATAGCGCGCCGTCCTTGACAAGGGTGGCGTGCAGCGCCATCAGGGCGACTTCCTGGCCCGGTGCCATCAATGCGTCGGGTGCCTGGCCCCACATTTCAGTAAATCGGGTGTTGACGTATTTGGAACCGCTCGAAAAGTGAACCGCCATCACGCCGTCATTGGTGGAGTTCAGCGTATTGGTCAAGAAAGCAAGCGATGCCCCCAGGGCTTTGATGCGCCTTTCCTGGGCCTTGTTGGCAGCGAGCAATTCGATTTCTGCGCGAGACGGGCGCCCCAGCAAACGCTGCAGCAGGGGAAAGCGATCCGGATTTTCGGTCACGGCAGGCTTGCTTGATACGCTGACCGGGGTCTCAGGCTAAAAGCTGGTTGGCCATTTCACGCAGTTCATGGGCAGCCGCAATACGGTCCGCGCTGGACATGCGATTGAACGCGAGGCCTTCACGCATTTCCTGCAATTCGTGCCGGAACTCCGTAGCGCTGCTGCTTACGGCGACGGGAGCCATGCGGACGGCGCGGGCTGTAATGGGCTCAGAAAAGCCCTTGGCATCAATCGACACGCAATGATCAGTTTCAATCTCGCCGCGCACCAGCGCCCAGGTTTCACCCGAGATCAGGATGCCGCCAGGCTCAGCGGCTTGCTCTAGCCGGGCCGCAAGGTTAACCTCCGGCCCGATGATGGTGTAGTCCATGCGCAGGTCGCTGCCGAAATTGCCGACATCGCAAAAGCCGGTGTTGATGCCGATCCGGATGCGAAATGTCTTGCCCGGTCCGGTGTCTCGCCACAGCACCTGCAGCTCATTCATCCGGCTTTGCATGGCAACGGCCATCTTTACGCATTGCAGTGCATCCTGCTTGACGCCCAGGCTGTGAGGATCGCCGAAAAAGATCACCATGGCGTCGCCGATGAACTTGTCCACTGTGCCACCATATTCTGCTGCGATAACCGACATTTCGGAAAAGTAGCTGTTGAGCAGGCGGGTAACGTCTTCAGGCTGCCATTTGGCGGTGGAGCCTGTGAAGTCCTTGATGTCTGAGAAAAACACTGTGAGTTTTTTGCGCTCGGTATGGATCTCGGCCTGCTGGGACCCTTCAAAAAGGGACTGATAGACCTGTGGCGCGAGGTAGCGCGACAGCTTTTCTGAAAGTGCTTCCAGACGTCTGGCGTTGCCGCTGCGTTCCAGGTGTGAAGCTACCCGGGCCAGCAGCAGCGGCGGACTGATGGGCTTGGTGATGTAGTCAACCGCGCCAAGGTCAAGGCCAAGCTGCTCCTCTTCCATGGTGCTGAGTGCGGTCAGGAAGATAACAGGAATATTCACCGTGGGCGGATGCTGGCGGATACGGCGCAAGACTTCGTAGCCGTCCATGTCCGGCATCATGATGTCGAGCAAGATCAGATCGGGCGGGGCTTGCGACATGATGATGGCCAATGCATCCTTGCCTGACGAGGCCAGCAACAACTGGTATTTGTCTTCCAGTAATGCAGTCATCAGGAACAGGTTGTCTTCGGTGTCGTCGACAACCAATATCCGCGCCATCGGCTTGATGGCGCTGACGTCCGCCTGCTGCAGCGTTGCCGGTGCTGACGGGAGATGGTCTTGGTTCATGTTCATGGCGAAGCCTCGAAAAAGCAGGGGATGCAAATGCAAATACAGATAAACGGGACCTGACGGGAGCGCTGGTACATCCCCTAAGCGTTCCAATGCTATCGATTCAACTCTTTAAATAGAGACAAATTGATTTTATCTATTTAATTGCTTAAAT
Organism: Polaromonas sp.; assembly: GCA_025362825.1. GTDB lineage: Bacteria > Pseudomonadota > Gammaproteobacteria > Burkholderiales > Burkholderiaceae_C > Polaromonas. The sequence goes on from JANYFF010000464.1 coordinate 2,733, forward strand.
TGTTATATTTGTATGCAAATGTCAGGCAAAGTTCCGAGTGTATTTGTAACATTCAGCGTATTTTTTCCCCCAGAATTTTGCGAGATCTGCACACTTTCCCCTATCGACTGTCGGGTTGATTTATCAATTTGACTGTCAGTTTTGAGCGGTTCTGGCTGTAGGGCAGGGCTACGCATTCGCAGAGCAGGTCCGCAGCGGCCTTTTAGACGGCGTGGTGGGGCAGCGAATCTGCGGCAACGACGAGAAAACGCGCTGGTGGCGAGTGCTGACCGACTTCGCTATAAAAACAATAGCTGCAGGCGTAGTAAATACGCCGGAGATGAAGCTTTTAGCCTATTTTTTCATCATGCCAGGCGCTTGGCCGACGTTGCGCGAGCTGTTCGCGCTCCTGGGCCATCTGCTCTTCAAGCTGCAGGCGCCCCTGTTTGGACACGGCAATGACCTTGCTGCGGTCCTTGCGGTGCGGGTACATCTTTTCAAACAGACTGATGTTGTGCTGGCGAAAGCGCATGGCGCTTTGACGGGCTTCATGCGGGGGCTGGCCCAGCAGCTCCAGCACGGTGCGGGCGCTGCGCAGGCTGGCTTCAAACAGCTCCCGTTCGACAAACGCCACGCCGCGGTCACGCAGGTTGTTCCAGTGCGTCACGTCTCGGGCCCGGGCGACGATCTGCAGCTGTGGAAAGTACTCTTTGGCGAGGTCAACGATTTTCAGGGATTGCTCGACGTCGTCCACCGCCACGACCAGTATTTTGGCGCTGGCCGCGCCGGCGGTGCGCAGCAGGTCCAGGCGCGTGGCGTCGCCATAAAAAACGCGGTAGCCGAAGGTGCGCACCACTTCAATCATTTCAGCGTCGTGGTCCAGCACGGTGGCGCCCAGGCCTTGAGCCGACAGCATGCGGCCGATGATTTGCCCGTAGCGGCCGAATCCGGCAATTATGACGGGCTCGGCTTGCTGCTCGGAGATTTCAGCCAGCTGCGCCTTGCCGTGCTTGGCGTAGCGCGGCAACACCAGCTTGTCCACGGCAATCAGCAGCAAGGGGCTGATCAGCATGGACAGCGCCACCGCACCGATCAGCAGCGATGAGGTTTCGTTTGAAAACACATGCGCGCCGGCAGCCGCCTGGAAGACCACAAAGGCAAATTCACCGCCCTGTGCCAACAGTACGGTAAACACCGGACGCTCCTGGTAGGGCAGCTTCATCAATTTGGCGATGCCGTAAATCACCACCAGCTTGAGCCCCAGAAAGCCAAACAGGATGGCCGCCATC
>JANYFF010000139.1 GCA_025362825.1 Polaromonas sp.
CCAAAACCTTTGAAGGTGCGGACCTGGTCATCGTCAACACCTGCGGCTTTATCGACGATGCCGTGCGCGAAAGCCTGGACACGATTGGCGAAGCACTTGCCGCCAATGGCCGGGTGATCGTCACCGGCTGCCTCGGTGCAAAGGCGGGCGAGGGTGGTGGCAACATGGTGCGCCAGATGCACCCCAGTGTGCTTGCCGTGACGGGACCACATGCAACGCAGGAAGTCATGGATGCGGTGCACCTGAATCTGCCCAAGCCGCACGACCCCTTCATTGACCTGGTGCCGAACGCTTTCGGCATTGCCGGCATCAAGCTGACGCCCCGGCACTATGCCTACCTGAAGATCAGCGAAGGCTGCAACCACCGCTGTACCTTTTGCATCATCCCGTCGATGCGCGGCGACCTGGTGTCGCGGCCGATTGGCGATGTGCTTAACGAAGCGCGTGCGCTGTTTGAGGGCGGCGTCAAGGAACTGCTGGTCATCAGCCAGGACACCTCGGCCTATGGTGTGGATGTCAAATACCGCACCGGTTTCTGGGATGGCAAGCCTATCAAGACACGCATGCTGGAGCTGGTTCAGGCGCTCGGCGACATTGCCGAGCCCTACGGCGCCTGGGTGCGCCTGCACTATGTGTACCCGTACCCCAGCGTTGACGAAGTGCTGCCACTGATGGCAACCGGCAAGGTGCTGCCTTACCTGGATGTGCCGCTGCAACACAGCCACCCCGATGTGCTCAAGCGCATGAAGCGTCCTGCAAGCGGCGAAAAAAACCTGGAGCGCATCGCGCGCTGGCGGGAAATTTGCCCTGAAATCGTCATTCGCAGCACCTTCATTGCCGGCTTCCCCGGTGAGACTGAAGCCGAGTTCGAGCACCTGCTGGACTTCATGCAGGAAGCCAAAATTGATCGTGCCGGATGCTTCGCCTACAGCGCGGTTGACGGCGCAACGGCTAACGATATTCCCGGCATGCTGCCAATCGAATTACGCGAAGAACGGCGTGCGCGCTTCATGGCGGTAGCCGAGGCTGTTTCCAGCAAAAAACTGCAGCAGCGCGTGGGCGCGACCATGCAGGTGCTGGTGGATTCTGCGCCAGCGCTGGGGCGCAAGGGAGGTGTCGGTCGATCTTATGCCGATGCGCCTGAAATTGATGGTGTGGTCAAGTTGCTCCCGCCCGAGAAAATCAGCAAAACGCTGAAAGTCGGCGAGTTCACCAAAGCCCGCATTGTCGGCACGCAGGGACACGACCTGCTAGCCGTGCCTTTCTGATCCGGATTCTTGGGTAACAAAAATAACGGCCACAAAAAAAGCCACTGTTTTACGGTGGCTTTTAGTGTTGGCTTCCTGATTGGTGCAGAGAGTCTGGGTAATTTTGGTGCCCGGGAGAGAACTCGAATCTCCACATCTTGCGATACACGGACCTGAACCGTGCGCGTCTACCAATTCCGCCACCCGGGCACAGCTAGCAGTGTACCATTAACTGATTGTTTTTCCGGACCACATTCCCGAAATATTTCAGCTGCATACTGAGACCCGGTGGCATTTAACAAAAGAGATTTCTATCAAAACTACTCATCAAAATGCCGGCGCTTCGGCCGGCCTCCTCGCTGAATTCGAGGGCACCGTTTCCGGCCATCGTGATGGCCACGGCTTTGTTCTTCGCGATGATGGCGAATCCGACATCTACCTGCCGCCCAACGAAATGCGCGCAGTACTGCACAAAGACCGCGTCAAGGCGCGCATCGTCCGCCACGACCGTAAAAATCGGCCTGAAGGCCGCGTCACTGAAATCATCGAGCGTTCGCCCAACCCCATCATCGGCCGCCTGCTGCAGGAAAGCGGTGTCTGGCTGGTGGCGCCAGAGGACAAGCGTTACGGTCAGGATGTGCTGATCCCCAAAGGCGCCACGGGCACGGCTAAAACCGGTCAGATCGTGGTCGTTCAATTGACCGAGCCGCCGGCGCTGTTTGGCCAGCCGGTGGGGCGCGTCAAGGAAGTCCTGGGTGAGATTGACGATCCGGGCATGGAAATTGAAATCGCCGTGCGCAAATACGGGGTGCCGCATGAGTTCAGCGATGCCGCTCTGGCGCTGGCTCGCACGCTGCCTGATGCCGTGCGTCCTGCAGACAAAAAGGGCCGTGTCGACCTGACCGACATTGCACTGGTGACGATCGACGGCGAAGATGCACGCGACTTCGACGATGCTGTGTACTGCGAGCCGGCAAAGGTTGGCCGTGGCAAGGGCTGGCGCCTGCTGGTGGCGATTGCGGACGTAAGCCACTACGTTGAGACAGGCAGCGCCATCGACGTTGACGCCTATGACCGGGCGACCAGCGTGTATTTTCCCAGGCGCGTTATTCCGATGCTGCCTGAAAAGCTGTCCAACGGCCTGTGCTCGCTGAATCCAAACGTCGAGCGGTTGTGCATGGTCTGCGACATGCTGGTCAACGCCAAGGGCGAAGTCCACGCCTACCAGTTTTACCCAGCGGTGATGTTTAGCCATGCGCGCTTCACCTATACCGAAGTGGCCGCCATCCTGGCCAACACCCGCGGGCCTGAAGCTGCCCAGCGCAAGACACTGGTGCCGCATTTGCTGGATTTGCATGATGTCTACCAGGCACTTCTGAAAGAGCGCGGCGTGCGCGGTGCGGTGGACTTTGAAACCACTGAAACGCAAATCGTCTGTGACGACGCCGGCCGGATTGAAAAAATCGTGCCGCGCACCCGCAACGTCGCACACCGGCTGATTGAAGAAGCCATGCTGGCGGCCAACGTCTGCTCGGCAGACTTTATTGCCGACAGCAAGCATGTGGGTCTGTTTCGCGTGCACGAAGGCCCGACGCCCGAGAAAAAGGACATGCTGCGCAACTACCTGAAGGCGCTGGGCCTGGGCATGACGATCAGTGACGAGCCGGCGCCCGGAGAGTTTCAGCAGATCGCGCTGGCCACCAAGGACAGGCCGGATGCGATGCAGATACATTCGATGCTGCTGCGCTCCATGCAGCAGGCGATTTACACGCCGATGAACAGCGGCCACTTCGGCCTGGCCTATGAGGCCTACACCCACTTCACCAGTCCGATTCGCCGCTACCCTGACTTGCTGGTGCACCGCGTCATCAAGGCGGTGCTGAACAAGACCAAATACCAGTTGCCGACGCTGCCCACACCGGGCGAGGCCGAGGCCAAGCTGTCAAAGCGGCTGGCATCGCGGGTCAAGGATCCGGAGCAAAAGCCTAAGAAGGCAACCGCCGACCAGCTCGCCTGGCAGGCTGCCGGCCTGCACTGCAGTGCCAACGAGCGCCGGGCCGACGAAGCCAGCCGCGATGTCGAAGCCTGGCTCAAGTGCAAGTACATGCGCGAACACCTTGGTGAAGAGTTCGGCGGCGTAGTTACCGCAGCCACCGGCTTCGGCATCTTCGTAACGCTGGACGCCATGTATGTTGAAGGCCTGGTGCACATCACTGAGCTGGGTGGCGAGTATTTCCGCTTTGACGAGGCGCGCCAGGAACTGCGCGGCGAGCGCACCGGCATTCGCTACGCCATCGGCACGCGGGTACGGGTCCAGGTCAGCCGGGTTGACCTGGACGGCCGCAAGATTGATTTCCGGCTGGTCAATGAAGGCGATGAATTGCTTGCAACTACTGGCCGTGCAATGAAGGACAAGACCGGCGGCCACGTGTCCGAGTTGCCTGCCCAGGAGCGCGGCCCGTCTTACCAAACGCCCGGTAAGGGTGCGGGCAAGCGGTCTGGCGGGCGTAACAGCGGCGGAAGCGGTGTGAGTGGCGGCGCTGGCGCTTCTTCGTCCAGCCGCAGCGACAGGGGTTCCAGCAGGTCGCTGCCATCACCTATTCAGGCCTTGAAGGCAGCGGTCAAAAAGGCTTCTGCCAAATCAGGCAAGGCTGGCCGCAGCCAGGGCAAAAAGCCGCGCCGCTAGGCCCGCGCGAGCCACCCACCCGACTGTAAACATGCTGATCCGTATCCTGGCTTTTCTGCTTGAAATGCTTTTCTTTGTGCTGATAGGCGCTGCACTTTTGCGCGCCTGGATGAACTGGTTGCGCATCAACATGCGCGCCCAGCCTGGCAGCTTTGTGATGGCTGTTACCGACTGGCTGGTCAAACCGCTGCGCAAAGTGCTGCCAAAGGCCTTGTTACAGTCGCGGGTGGACTGGGCCAGCCTGGTGGCTGCCGTGGTGCTGGCGCTGCTCTACGCCGCACTGTGGGGGCTGCTGTTCGGCGTTGTACTTGGCATGACGCAGTGGTTACCCGATCTGGCAGGGACCGCCGTGCTGGCGCTACTGGTTTTTGCCCTGAAAGCGCTGATCCGGGTTGCCCTGCAAACCGCGATGATCCTGGTGTTCGGCTTTGCCATCCTGTCATGGGTACAGCCCGGCTCGCCGGCTTACGCGCTGCTGGGTCGACTGACCGAGCCCCTGCTTGCGCCCCTGCGCCGCGTCATTCCGTCGATAGGCGGTGTTGACCTGTCGGCGCTGGTGCTGATTCTCATCCTTCAAATTGGCTTGATGGTTATCGGCTGAAGGCTGCCAGTGCGCTGGCTACCAGCGGCTGGCCGGGCCGATTGGCTGCCCAGGCATCCGCCAGCCGACCATGCGCAAATACCGCGCCGCAGGCCGCGTCAAACGCCTGGATACCACTGGCCAGCCAGGCTCCAACCATGCCCGCCAGCACGTCACCCGTGCCGGCGGTCGCCAGCAGGGCGTTGCCGCTGGGATTGATGCAGCTGATTTGCCCTGGCGCAGCGATTACCGTACCCGAGCCTTTCAGCACCACAACGCACTGAAACTGGTCTGCCAGCTTGCGCGCTGCACTCAGCCTGTCGGCCTGTACGCCGGCCGCGTTGCTGCCAAGCAGGCGCGCGGCCTCCAGCGGATGCGGCGTCAGAATGGTGCTGTAGCCTCGCGCCGCCCTGGCCCTGAGCAGGGCCTGTAGTTGACTGTCTACTGCAATGGCGTTGAGCGCGTCTGCGTCTAGCACCAGCCGGGGCGCAATCGACAGCATCCGGGCAAGCACGGCCCTGACCGCGTCGCCACCACCGCAGCCACACACAACCACCTGTTGTTTGAGATCTAGCGCATCGGGGCTGCGAAACATCAGCTCGGGCTGGACAGGGTCAACGTTGATGCTTGCCGCGCAAGGCTCTAGCAGCAGGGCGACAAACACCCGTCCGGCGCCTGCATGCAGGGCCGCGCGTGCCGCCAGCAAGGCTGCACCGGCCATGTGGCTGTTGCTGGTTGATTCACCGCCCAGTACCGCCACATCGCCAAAACTGCCCTTGTGGCTGGCGTGCAAGGCCGCGGCGCGCGGCGAGACCGCGGCCCGGTCGGCACCCAGCAGCCAGGCGTCCGGGGTTTGCTGCACGGGCGTGTCCATGCCCAGATCGTCAAACCACACCTCGCCCGCACAGTCACGACCTTGCGCCGTGAACAAACCAGGTTTCAAAGTCAATAAACTCAAGGTAAAAAGGTCTGTAGCCCTAGTTTTTCGGGCGCCTCCAGCTATTGATTTAATAGCAATTGGCGGTGCGGCCCGGCCCGTGTCGGTATCCAGCCCGGTGGGCACATCGACGGCCAGGCACGGCGCCTGGCCCGCCCGCATCAGTGCGAGCCATTGCTGGATGCGTTCGCTGCCCGGTCGGCTGGCATCAAGGTCGGCGCCAATCCCGAGCAGTGCGTCGATGCAGAAATCAAAATGCTTTGGTGGCTCGTCGGTCATGGGGACGCCGGCTGCCAGCGCCCGGGTGCGTGAGGCCTGCGCATCGGGCGGCAATGCGGACTTGTTTGCGCCGGGGCCTGTCCACGTGACCACAACCTTCTTGCCCCACTGGTGCAGATGCAGCGCGGTTTCAAACCCGTCGCCGCCGTTGTTGCCCGGCCCGCAGGCAATCCAGATGCATTGCGCATGCGGCGCAAGCGCCAGGGTCAAACGTGCAACCGACAGGCCGGCCCGCTGCATCAAGGTGTGCGTCGGCAGACTGGCCGCAGCCAGCCCCTCTATGGCGCGGGTAGTCGCTACGCTGTGAAGCGGGTGACTGGAGGCGCTGGAGATTCTTTGCATCATGACATTGTGATGCTTCAAGCTCAGCCGAGGCCTCTGGAAGGCTCAAGCCAGCCGGCTGATGCCCAGTCCTTCCATATCGATGTCAGCGACTTTACCGGCCATCAGGTCGGCCAGCGCGCGCGCGCTGCCGCAGCTGAGCGCCCAGCCGCTGGAGCCGTGGCCGAGGTTGAGCCACAGGCCCGGCAAGCCGCTGTTGCCGATGATGGGCGGGCCGTCGGGCAGCATGGGGCGGGCACCTTTCCACTCCTGCACATGGGCGCCCAGGTTGGAGTGCTGCGCCGCACCCGGAAACCAGTCATGCAAGACCTTGTAGAGCGTCTGGATCGAGGCCGCGCGTTTGCGCTCCAGGGAGCCGCCCAGCTCGGCGCTGCCGGCCACGCGCACGCGGTTGCCAAGGCGCGAAATCGCCACCTTGTAGCGTTCGTCCATCAGCGCGCTGCGGGGCGCGTTCAGGGGTTCGCGAATTGGCGCGCTGATCGAATAACCGTACACCGCCACCATCGGGATCTTCAGGCCGAGCGGCTTCAGGAGCTGTGCCGAGGCCAGGCCGGCGCACATCACAACGCTGTCAAAGCTCCGTGGCGACGCTTCGCCTGCTATTGAAACAGTAGCTGCATGCGACCGGTTAACCGAGGCTACAGCCGTATTGAACTCGAACCTGACGCCCAGTTTCTGGGCTTCGTTCTTCAGCAGCAGCGCAAACTGGCGGCAGTTGGCGACCTCATCGTCGGGCAGGTGGATGCCGCCCAAAAAGCTGGTGTCGGTGTTGATGGCCGGCTCGATCTTGCGGACTTCGTCTGCATTGATCTCCCTAAAAGCCACCCCCGCATCGCGCAGCACCTGCAGGCCGGGCTGGATCATGCGGCTGTCTTTTTCGCCGCGCAGCAGCACCACGTAACCCGGGCTGCGGTCATAGTCAAGCTGCAGGCTGGCAGTCAACTGGTGCAGGCGTTCGCGGCTGTAAAAAGCCAGTCGCTGCAGCCGCGCACGGTTGGCGAGGTATGTCTCCAGCTTGCAGGCGCGGTACCACCTCCACATCCACGACAGCTCGGCACCGGACAGCGGCAGGGCCAGCTTGACAGGCGCGTGCCGGCTGAAAAGGTGGCGCATGACTTTGCCGGGCATGCCGGGCGCGGCCCAGGGCGTGACGTAACCGGGCGCGACCACACCTGCATTGGCAAAGCTGGTTTCCTCGGCGGCGGCACTGCGGCGCTCAAAGACGGTAACTTCATGGCCGTCCGCGGCCAGCTCGTAAGCGGTGGTGATGCCGATGATGCCGGCACCGATGACAGCTACCCTCATGCGCCGGACCCTTGCCAGGCGAATGCCTGCAGAGCGAAAAAGGGCTGTCGGTAAGTCTGAAAGTTCATTTTTAGGTGTTTTAGGTATCAAAAAGGCCCGTGGCCCCGTATTCCGGGCGCCTGTCGCTATTATTTTTATAGCGATTGACGCAGCGCGGCTTCTACCTGAAGCGCCAAGTCCAGCACCGCGTCGTCGTGCAACGCCGCGTGCCAGAGCATCAGCCCGACCGGCAATTGCCCCGGCGTGTGGCAGGGCAGCGAGATGGCGCAGCCGTCGAGCATATTAACCACCGCGGTATTGCGCAGCAGCAGGCCGTTGACGCGGAAAAATTCCTTGTCGTCGCTCTGGATGCTGGCAATGGACGGCGCAACGATGGGCACGGTGGGCGACAGCACGGCGTCAAAGCCTGCCAGATTGGCCTCCATGCGGGCAATCCAGCGCTGGCGTGCACCCAGCAGGTCGATATAGTCGGCGGCGCTCATGCTGGCGCCGCGCAGTATTCGGCTCGCCACGCGCGGGTCGTAGGCGGCTTCGTTGGCGGTGATCAGCTGGCGGTGCCAGGCGTAGCTTTCGGCGGCAGAAAGGCCGCCGCCGGCATTGATGACCGCCAGTTCGCTGATGTGCGGCAGCGCGATGTCTTCAATTTGCGCACCAGCCTGCCGCAACACCGCCAGGCTGCGCGTGAAGGCTTGGGCAACCGTGCTGTCGATGCCGTCCAGCATCACGGTATTTGTGACCGCCAACCGGCAGGATGACAGTGGCTTGCCGGCAATTTGCACACGGCGCGCAGCCAGCACCTCGTGCAGCGTGATGGCATCGCGCACCGTTCGGGTCAGCGCGCTGACGGTGTCCAGGCTGGTGGACAGAGGCAGGGCGCCGGTGGTGGGCACCAGGCGGGCGGTGCTTTTAAAGCCGACAATGCCGCACAGCGCCGCCGGTATGCGGATCGAGCCACCGGTGTCTGACCCCAGCGCCGCAAATGCGGCGCCGGTTGCCACCGTGACCGCCGCACCTGAGGACGAGCCGCCCGGTACGCGCTCCACGCTGGTATCGGCCGGGTTCACCGGCGTGCCGTAGTGCGGGTTGTAGCCGACGCCCGAAAAAGCGAATTCCACCATGTTGGTGCGGCCAGCCAGCACGGCGCCGGCGGCGCGCAGACGGGCCACGGCCACGCTGTCGGCAGAGGCAGGCGCCGCATTCGCCAGCACGGTCGAACCTGCTGCGGTGGTTTGGTCAGCCACGTCAAACAGATCCTTGATGGATATCGGCAGACCGGCCAGCGGCGTGGGGCTGCCGGACGGCACGGCGGACGCCACCCAGGCAGTGCCACCGGGCATGTAGGCGTAACGACAGGCATCGCTGGCGGCAACCGCGTGCGCGGCGTCCAGCAGCTCTGCTGGGCTGGTCCGGCCTGCGGCCAGCGCTTTGAGGGTGTCTGGGATATCCGGAAGCGCGGGGGAGTGGCTCATTGGGGTGGGGGGTGTTATACTCGACTGGCTTTGCAGGCGACGATTGCGTTGTTTGCGGGCAAATCGCAAATCAGCCATTCAAGGTGTTGCCTTTTGAGCTTTTAAAAAGCCTGAAAGACGATAAGCGCTGATTTTAGACACAACCTTTGGAGTACTTTTATGTCGACAAGCATGCGTGAAATGCTGGAAGCCGGCGTCCATTTCGGACATCAAACCCGCTTTTGGAACCCGAAGATGGCACCGTATATTTTCGGCCATCGCAACCGAATTCATATCATCAACCTGGAAAAATCGCTGCCGATGTTTCAGGACGCGATGAAGTTTGCCAAGCAGCTTTCCGCAAATCGTGGCACCATTTTGATGGTCGGCACCAAGCGCCAGGCCCGCGAAACTGTCGCCATGGAAGCCAAGCGCGCCGGCGTACCCTACGTTGACCAGCGCTGGCTGGGCGGCATGTTGACCAATTTCAAAACGGTCAAGACATCCATCAAGCGCTTGAAAGAAATGAAGGCCCAGCAGGAAGCCGGTCTCGATTCCATCAGCAAAAAAGAACAGCTCACCTTCAAGCGCGAAATCGACAAGCTTGAAAAAGACA
>JANYFF010000471.1 GCA_025362825.1 Polaromonas sp.
GGCAAAGTTCGGAGTCAGCTTGCGAACAGCTTCTGCTATATATTTAATAGCTTAAAGTGTCGGTAAAACGGGGGCTGCAGGCACTTTTAATCAATAAATAAGGTGCGAAAGCCTTCTGTCGTCGTGGTAGGCTCAGGGGATGTTCAAACGCGTCCCCTCTTTCCTGCGCCACGTCGGGCCAGGCGTCATCACGGGCGCCGCCGATGATGACCCATCGGGCATTGCAACTTACACACAGGCCGGCGCCCAGTTTGGTACCGGCCTGCTATGGACGGTGTTCCTGTCGCTGCCTTTCATGATTGCCATTCAGCTCGTAAGCGCGCGCATCGGCCGTGTGACCGGCAAGGGCGTGGCCGCCAACTTGCGGGAACACACGCCGCGCGGTTTTTTGATGGCAATGGTGGCCCTACTGGTAGTAGCCAACACTATCAATATCGCTGCCGATATTGCCGCGATGGGTGAGGCTTTGCAATTAGTGGTGGGGGGTGGCGCTCACTTTCATGCGATGGCCTTTGGCGTGGTTACGGTGCTGCTTCAGGTGTTTGTCCCTTACCGCAAACTGGCGCCTATCCTGAAATGGTTGACGCTTTTCCTGTTCGCTTACGTTATCGCGGTATTTCTGGTGCAAGTGCCGTGGCAAAAAGTGCTCTACGACCTGGTGATTCCTCAACTTCAATGGACATCGGGCTACTGGATGATGATTGTTGCCTTGCTCGGCACGACGATTTCCCCCTACCTGTTCTTTTGGCAGGCCTCGCAGGAGGTTGAAGAGCTTCGTCTGAAGGGTGATGGGCGGGGCACGGAAGACGAAGTTCGCCAAGACTTGCGGAGGGTCAAGCGCGACACTTACATCGGCATGTTTTTTTCCAATGCGATTGCCTTTTTTATCATGGTGCTGGGGGGTGTGGTGCTGTATGCCGCAGGCATTCATGACGTCACTTCAGCCGCCCAGGCTGCGCAGGCACTTCGACCGCTGGCCGGCGATTTTGCCTTTGCGCTGTTTGCCGGCGGTATCATTGCAACCGGCATGCTCGCCGTGCCGGTACTGGCCTCGTCGGCGGCTTATGCAGTCGCTGAGGCTTTCGGCTGGCCAGAAGGGCTGGAACGCCGCTGGTTTGAAGCACGGCGCTTTTACGCCATCATCATTGTTGCTACCGTTGTCGGTACCGGGCTGGACTTCACGCCCATAGACCCGATGAAAGCCCTTTACTGGAGTGCTGTGATCAACGGTGTGGTGGCGGTACCCATCATGGCGGGCATGATGATGCTGGCGGGTAAAAAAGAGGTGATGGGCAGCTTTACATCGGGCTTCAAGACGCGCTGGTTTGGCTGGGGTGGCGTTGGCGTGATGGGGTTTGCCGTGCTGATGATGTTCTGGGATCTTTTTCACTAAGTCCGCGCACAACAGTCGAGCATTAAAGGGCGGGCGCGCAGGTCTTGGTGACTGCTGCGGTCCTGGAGCTTCGCCAACGTGCGCCTAGCGAACGGCTCACCTTTCATGGGTCCACATCAATAGCCATAAGCCCGTTTAATGCGTGTCTATCGTTATTTAAGATAGGAGCGGAAGATGGACACGACGTCATCAATCTCCTTTTCCCGCTGTGTTGCGCAGAGTGCCTCTGTTCCAAGATGCTCTCTCAAGTGGCCGTCAAGAACTTCCATCATCAATCCGTTAACGGCGCCCCGAATCGCCGCAATTTGCTGAAGTATTGCGGTGCACTCCGCCTCACTGTCCAGCGCGCCTTCAAGGGCTTGAGCCTGCCCCTTGATCCGGCGAATTCTTGCCAGCAGACTTTTTTTGTACTTCTGGGTGTGTGCCAAGCCATTGCTCCGTGATTTACTATACTGGGTAGTAGTATATAAAACCGCACAAAGAATTGGCTTTAAATGCAGGCATCCTCGTCAACTGATAGCTGGAAACATTCACATGTCTTCGATGAAGGCAACCCCTTGGCGGAGAGGAACACCCGTTGGGTAGTGATCATTACTGCGGTGATGATGGTTGTTGAAATAGCTGGCGGCTGGGTTTTTAATTCCATGGCTTTGCTGGCAGACGGCTGGCACATGAGCTCACATGCGCTGGCGCTGGGTTTGTCTGTCCTGGCCTATGGCGCCTCGCGACGATTTGCCACTGATGCCCGGTTTTCGTTTGGGACCTGGAAGATTGAAGTTTTGGCTGGGTATACCAGTGCGCTTCTTCTGGTTATGGTGGCTGGTTTGATGATGTTCCAGTCCGTTGAACGTTTGATTTATCCCGGTGCTATTCACTACGATCAGGCTATTGCAATCGCGGCGGTGGGGCTGATTGTCAATATGGTTTGCGCATGGTTGCTTAAAGATGCGCACAGCCATGGCCATGATCATGGTGGTCACCACGCTGAACATGCGCACAACAGTCATTCAAATGGTCATCACCACGACCTGAATCTGCGCTCTGCTTATGTTCATGTGATTGCCGATGCTGCCACCTCCGTTCTTGCCGTTTTGGCGCTGATCGGCGGCAAGTGTTGGGGTGCCAGTTGGCTGGATCCGGTGATGGGTATTGCGGGCGCCATTTTGGTGGCGGTTTGGGCGGTCGGTTTGTTGCGGGATTCGGGTCGGGTTCTTCTCGACGCCGAGATGGATGCGCCTGTTGTCGCGGAGATCCGCGAAGTGATAGACGCCAGCCCGGTGAAGGCAATTATTTCCGACTTGCATGTGTGGCGCGTTGGCAAGGGAATGTATTCTTGTATCGTGTCTTTGGTGACTGCTGCTGACGCATCGCCCGACTATTTCAAAAAACAACTCCAGGTCCATGAGGAACTCGTGCACATCTCAGTAGAAGTTAACAGACGGGCGCCCTGATTGAGTTGCTTGCCAGGTTACTTCAGGTAACAAACTTAACTATGCACTTCACGGAACCAAAAGATCGCTATAGACTCATTCCTCTATGCCGCGTTTTCGCCATCTGCTGCTCTGTTTGATGATGCTGGCCTTGCCCCTGCAAGGCTTTGCTGCGGCATCCATGCTCTATTGCGGCATGGGCGCAGATCATGATGCTAAGGCGCAGACCGAAGTGAATTCGAACCATCACCAGATGGCCGATGTCATGGGAATGCAACATGAACATGGTCAGCACGACAACACCGTGCAGGCTGTCAAGCAGTCTCCGGATAACCCTAAGCAGTTGCCCGATTCCACCCATAAATGCGGTGTTTGCGCAGCCTGCTGCAGCGTCATCGCCATTGCTGACTTTCCGCCGACGTTAGAAGTGCAGCCGTCTCCCAAAGCTGATCTGGCCGAGCCATTCGTCCTGATATACGCTGTCCCCTCGCGCCTTCCCGACAAACCGCCGCGCGCCTGAAGCGCCATGCCGCAGCAGCTCTCAGGCTGCAGTGACAGGCGCTCTTTTCATCGTTCGCCATCAAAGCATCCCTGTGGGATGACTTTGCTGTCGCCGTCTCATGAAAACGCGAGGATTCCATGTTCAAAAACCTACCCACCGTATGGCTGGTTCCGATATTTTCTTTATCGGGGATAGCTGCTGCGCAAACACCTGCGGCAGCATCTCCCGCTTCCGGGGCGACCCCGCATTCCCCTTTGACCTACCGTTCAGCCTTTGAAGGCTACAAACCCTATACCGATGACAAGCTACTGAACTGGAAAGAGGTAAATGACACCACCGGCCGCATAGGTGGCTGGCGCGCCTATGCCAAAGAGGCCAGACAACCCGACGACAAGGCGCCCGCTCACGACATGAGCAAGATGCCAGAGCCTAAAACTGGAGGGAGTAAGCCATGAAGGCCCCCTCCGTGAGAGCCCTTTTCAAGTCAGGGGCAGTGGCTGCGTCGGTGTTTGTGCTGGCCGGTTGTGCCTCTGTCAACATTGATCAGGCGGTCAAAGATACCAACGACACCACAGGGGCATTCACCCAGGGCAAGCTTGAGCTCAGTCGCACGGACCAACAGGCGCAGGCTCGCCAGAAGCTCAGCACCGAGCTTCTGGCCAAACCCCTAAGCGTCGATGATGCTGTCCAACTTGCTTTAAGCAACAGCCCTGCAGTACAGAGCTTGTTGGCCCAGAGCTGGTCTGATATTGCCCAGGCGACGCAGGTTGGACGGATCAGCAATCCTATTTTTACTTTTGAGCGCATTCGGTACCGCGACGAGCTTGAACTCGGCCGCCTGCTCTCAGTGGGATTGATTGACCTCTTGACCCTGCCTTACCGTCAGGGAATTTCACGCAGCCTGGTAACGCAGGCGAAGTATCAACTCAGTGCCAGCGTGGTCGAGCATGTCACCCAGGTCCGGCAGGCCTGGGTTCGCGCAGTGGCTGCAAAGCAGACTCTCCAATATGCAGAGCAGGTTAATGCCAGCGCACAAGCCAGTGCTGAGCTTGCCCAGCGCATGCAGCAAGTCGGCAACTTCACCAAACTCCAGCGTCAGCGCCAGCAAGTGTTCTATGCCGACAGCGTTGCCCAACTGGCAGCCGCACGACAAGCAGACACGTCTACACGCGAAGAACTGGTGCGCTTGCTTGGATTGACAGAAGTTCAGGCGGGCCAGCTGCAGCTACCGGAGCGTCTGCCCGATTTGCCCAGGCAGCCTCGGGATGCCGAAGCCGTTTCAACGACGGCAGCCGACCAGCGACTTGATGTCTTGTTGGCACGAAGCCAGCTCGAAGCCGCAGGCAAAGCGCAGGGACTGAACTTGCTGACCAGTGTGGTCGATGTGGAACTGGGTATCCGCCGCAACACCGTGTTTGACAACGCCGCTGGCACCAAGTCGGCCAAAAAGGGGTTTGAACTGGGCATCAGGTTGCCGATCTTCGACTGGGGGTCTGCCCAGCGGGCCACCATGACCGCGCAATCCCTGGCCGCTGCCAACCGTTATGAAAGCACGGTCCGGAGTGCATCGTCTCAGCTGCGTGAAAGCTATTCAGCTTATCGAACTGCCTACGATGTGGCCAAACATTACCGCGATGAAATCGTCCCGCTACGCCAAGCCATGGCTGAAGAAAACGGACTTCGCTACAACGGCATGCTGATCAGCGTGTTTGAGCTGCTGGCCGACAGCCGTGACCAGGTGTCCAGTGTGATGGCAGCCATCAATTCCTACCAGCAGTTCTGGCTATCGGATGCCGCCCTGGCAGCTTCCATGACGGGCAAACCCATCTCCATGATGGTCTCCGCGCCGATGGCACGCGGCGCCGGATCCGCCCAGTGACCTTGCTCACAACCTACTCAATGGATTACTCATGAACAACAGACGAAATTTCCTGGCCGGTGCCGGCGCCATCACCACGGCGGTTGCGGCAGCGGCGGTCAGCAAGGTGGCCATGGCAGCAGTGCCTGAGCCCATGATTCAGACCAAGCCTGACACCATGGCCCCCCTGGTGCCCAATTCCGGCCGGCCCTACAACCCGGTTGTTACCCTGAACGGCTGGACGCTGCCGTGGCGCATGAACGCTGGCGTCAAGGAGTTCCACCTGGTGGCAGAGCCCGTAGTGCGCGAGATGTCGCCCGGATTCAAAGCCCATTTGTGGGGTTACAACGGCCAATCACCGGGACCGACGATTGAGGTCGTTGAAGGGGATCGTGTTCGGATCTTTGTGACCAACAAGCTGCCGGAACACACCAGCGTGCATTGGCATGGTCAGCGCCTGCCCAACGGTATGGACGGTGTTTCAGGCCTGACGCAGCCGTCGATACCATCCGGAAAAACCTTTGTCTACGAGTTTGTTGCCAGACGTCCCGGCACCTTCATGTACCACCCGCATGCCGACGAGATGACCCAAATGGCCATGGGCATGATGGGTTTCTGGATTACGCATCCAAAGGCTGCGCATCCGCTGATCGAAGAGGTCAACCGCGACTTTGTGTTTCTGCTCAATGCCTACGACATCGACCCGGGCCTGTACACGCCCAAGATCATGACCATGCTTGACTTCAACCTTTGGAGCTGGAACAGCCGGGTCTTTCCGGGCATTGATCCATTGGTGGTTCGCAAGAACGACAAAGTGCGGATTCGCATGGGCAACCTGACCATGACCAACCATCCCATCCATATCCACGGACACGAGTTCACCGTCACAGGCACAGATGGCGGGCCCACACCCAAGTCTGCGCGATGGCCCGAAGTAACCACCGATGTGGCAGTGGGGCAAATGCGCCAGATCGAATTTGTGGCCGATGAGGAAGGTGATTGGGCATTTCACTGCCACAAGAGCCACCACACCATGAACGCCATGGGGCACGATGTGCCAACCATGATCGGCGTTGACCACCGCAAGATAGCCAAGGACATCACCAAACTGATCCCGGACTACATGGTCATGGGCGAGCGCGGGATGGCCGACATGGGCGAAATGGAGATGCCCCTGCCTGAGAACACGGAGCGGATGATGACCGGTGCTGGTCCATTTGGCTCCGTCGAGATGGGCGGCATGTTCAGCATGGTCAAGGTGCGCAAGGACCAGAAAGCAGGCGACTACAAGGACCCCGGCTGGTACAAGCACCCCCCTGGCACTGTCGCTTACGAATGGACCGGCGCCGCGCCGACGTCTGATCGCTCTGCAAGCGGCGGCGGCCAAGCCATGAAAGCGCAAAACATGCCCGCAAAAGAAGTTGAAGTCCAGGTCCGCAAGCCCGCCATGAGTGGCAGCGGCGGCATGGGCGGCATGAAGCATTGATTTTTATCCTCAACCCAGAAAGAAAGGCATTTCCAATGAAACCACGCAATCTCCTGATCGCAGTCCCATCGCTGCTGATGGCCCTGACAGCGATGGCATCCGGCACACACGCCGGCGGCCATGATGATGAAGCCATAGGCAAGCCCGGTATGGCCTCCAAGGTCACCCGGACCATCACCATGGACATGGCTGACTCCATGCGCTTTAGCGTTCCCAATGTGGCGGCCAAGCAAGGTGAAACCATCCGTTTCGTGGTCAAAAACTCCGGCAAGGTCAAGCACGAGATGGTGCTGGGTACCGAGAAGGAACTCAAGGAACACTACGAGGTGATGAAGAAGAACCCCGAGATGGAACACGCTGACGCGAACATGGTCACCGTCGCTCCAGGACGGTCAGGCGAAATCATCTGGCAGTTCACCAAAGCCGGAAAGGTTGACTTTGCCTGTCTGCAGCCTGGCCACTATGACGCTGGCATGAAGGGCGTGGTCACCGTCGCTGGCGGCAAAAGTGCCGCAAAGCGTGATGACCATGGCGACCACAAACACTGATTAGTCCATCTATTTTTACCCAAAACATTTCTGCAACTCCTGAAAGAAACAAGATGAAAAACTTCAAGACCCTCCTGATCCTTACGGCTATTGCAGCCGGAGCCGTACACGCTCAAACCATCATGAAGGCTGATGATGTGCCCATTGCTATAGACAATAAAAGAGCACTGGCTGCCCCTGCTGGCGACATGACCGAGGCCGAAGTGCGTAAAGTGGACATGGACAACAAAAAGATTACGTTGAAGCATGGCGACATCAAGAATCTGGATATGCCGGGCATGACCATGGTGTTTCAGGTGAAGGATCCCTCCATGCTGGACAAGGTCAAGGTTGGCGACAAGGTGCGCTTCAAAGCTGAAAAGTCAAACGGTGCAATTGTTGTGACTGATTTGCAACCAGCGAAGTAGTTCTCGATCAGTGCAGTTGACCGTAGCATCCTTGATTTCTCGCCAGCCTGGGAGCTTGAAGCGCCAAAGCGCGTCGATACCCTAAACTTGCACCCATGTCCCGGAATCAACGCTCCCGCTTCATCACGGTGCTTTTTGCGCTGTTCAGCCTGCTGTTCATGCAGTTGGCTGTGGCTGGCTACGTCTGCCCCGGGATCGGGCCAAAGGTTGCCGAGGCTGTTGCCATGACTGAGGCCGGCATGCCGTGCGCCGAATCGATGGCTATGAACATGGACGACGAGCAGCCCAATCTTTGCCAGGCGCATTGCCAGGCGGACAGCCAGTCGTCCGATACCTATCAGCTGCCCTTGCTGGTCGCTGTCGACACC
>JANYFF010000213.1 GCA_025362825.1 Polaromonas sp.
ATCACTTCGAGCGGATAATGCATTCGCTTGATTACCTTGTGTAGCGCGTCTATCATTGCATGAATCACAAATTTGGTCGGACCCGTAGTCTAACAGCGACGGCTTATTGCGACAGAACCCTAAACAGCCGGTAGAGCTGGCTAAACCGAAGAAGTTACATATTTTGTTAGTATAATTGTACAAAAGCTATTTTATTCAAAAACCCAGGGTATTCTCTATCCTGGGTTTTTTCAGTTCTTACGGGTACGTTTAAATTTTAGAGACGTCTAGCTTTTCGTTAAATAAGAGCTGAGATTAAGTACACGTAGGGTCTTTTAGTCAGTTTATAGCTTTTTTATGTATGTTTATGCCTTAGAATAAATTCGTAATCAAATTTTATGTAAAACTATAAATATTCATAAGTAATTAGTTATGGTTTAGTATAAAATAGAATTACCAATTTATTTTAAAGTATAATAATGCGTGTATTCGAACAATTACAACAGCGACGTGGACAGTTGGGTAAGACCCTATCAGGCCTCGCTACGTTAACCGGTATTAGCGTACCTCAGGTGAGTAATGTGCTGGCGGGTAAAGTAGACTCTAGGGGCAGCACTTACGAGGCACTTGCAGAAGCCCTTGACGCACGCTTAGTGCTGGTTCCAAAGCACCTATTACCCGAAGTTAGCCGGTTACTCTCCGGGAAGTCCATTGGACCAGATGATGTTCCTACTGCAGTTGAACGATTCTTAGGCGCCTGAGTGAGTAACGAACTACGTCCTCGCTATCTAGAAGTATGGCTGCACGGTCGCCAGGCGGGCTGGCTATGTGAAGCTGGACGAACCACGCGCTTCATCGCGACCGAACAATACCTCGCCGACTCTCAACGCGCTACTTTGTCTCTCTCTATGACAGTGCCTCGTTCGGAGCAAGTTACCCAGGACACGCTTAATAATCATTTTGACCCGGCGGTGTACAGAGAGCGAGGGGAGTTGCCCCCTTTCTTTGCCGGACTGATGCCAGAGGGCGCGCTGCGACGTCGACTAGCAGCGACGCGTAAAAGTGAAGTGGATATGGATGATTTGGGGATTTTGGCAGCAGCGGGGGAGGACTTACCGGGTGCCGTCACAGTGCTTCCTGCCAACTTGGATAACCTGACAGCTGCCGCACGAGCATTTGGCGTTACAGGTGGGGCAGATAATCTCGAAATTAGTGTACCAGAACGGGCTGCGGAAGGCGCGGCCTCTTTATCGGGGATGCAAGACAAAATTGCCTTATCCCATGCCAAAGACGGTAAGAAATACAGCCTACCGGTCAAAGGAAAACTGTCTGGCCTTATCGCTAAGCTACCAATTGCCGGCGATGACTCACAAGTGATGAATGAATTTGGTTGCATGCGATTAGCTAGCTTGGCAGGTGTACACGTTGCCCAGTGCCGCCCAGTGCCTATGCATCTCTTAGACGGACATCCTGAGCTGGTTGAAGCTCTTGGAAGTGACACACGATTTCTGGCTGTAGACCGGTTCGACCGTGGGCCGAAAAGTGCGGTGCACATGGAAGATGCCTGTCAGCTACTTACGCTCATGCCAGCCCAAAAATATGCGGGTATTGCTGAATTCATTAAATTGATTAAGGTTCTTGACCGTCTCAGTACGCGGGGCATTGAGGACGTTCGCCAGTTTTTCATTAGGCAAACAGTGAACACGTTGATTGGTAATTCTGACGCGCACCTAAAAAACTTTAGTGTTCTATATCATAATGGAGTCAGTCCAGAGCTTTCGCCTGCTTATGACATCGTATGTGTGTCAGCCTTAGCAGGGTTTAGAGGTTTTGGCACCAATGTTGCGATTGACCGCTTGCAACGTCAAGAAACCTTGGCGACCTACGCTCGTATTGCTAAAGAAGCCGGGATTTCGGAACGAATTGTGTTAGCCGCAGTATCCCAGACCGTGGCACGAGCTAAAGAACTTTGGCCAAAAGAACTTCAGACCTTAGACGTGCCGACCGCCGTCCGAATAGAGATTGAAAGTCGCCTCAAAACGCTTCCCCTCGCGAATAGCGCAAAAAAGCTGGAAAGCTAAGTAATACCGAACTCTTTATCAGCAAAACAACTGCGAATTAATGTTTAGGCTTAGGAGGCAGTGTCAAATCAAAGCGCTGCTGAATGACTTCTTGGTCCGAGGCCCTGTCTAAGTTTTCTTTTGGACAAAACACGTCAATATCGTTTTGACAGGTTCTGTCGCAATAAGCCGTCGCTGTTAGACTACGGGTCCGACCAAATTTGTGATTCATGCAATGATAGACGCGCTACACAAGGTAATCAAGCGAATGCATTATCCGCTCGAAGTGATGCTGACCTGCGTGCGCTGGTACGCAGCTTATCCGCTGAGTCTTCGCCATGTTGAAGAAATAATGGCGGAGCGTGGTATATTCGTTGATCATTCAACGGTCAGCCGCTGGGCGATCCGATTGCTACCGGTACTGGAAAAGATATTTAGAGAGTACAAGCGCCCGGTTGGTGGAAGCTGGCGGATGGATGAGACTTATATCAAGGTCAAAGGCGTCTGGAAATACCTCTATCGTGCAGTGGACAAGGAAGGCAAGACGATTGATTTTCTCCTGACTGCCAAGCGGGACAAGGCTGCAGCCAAGCGGTTTTTCGACAAGGCCATGGAAGCGAACGGTACACCTGAAAAAGTCACGATGGACAAGAGCGGTGCCAACAAAGCTGCGATTGACGAGATCAACGCCGACATGGAAATACCGATGGCGGTCCGACAGGTCAAGTACCTAAATAATATGGTGGAACAAGACCATCGCGCAGTGAAGCGAGTAACAAAACCAATGTTCGGATTCAAATCGTTCCAATCAGCCAAAAGCATCCTAGCTGGTATCGAACTCATTCACATGATTCGCAAGGGCCAACTGATGATGGAAGGCACAGATGATCTGTCGTTTGCCGACCAATTTTATGCTTTGGCAGGAAAAATCCGTCCTGTTTAATGAAGGGCGCAGTCCGCTTGCCAGAAATTCGCCTTGGACTCGCTATTGCGACAGAACCCTACGCCGCACTTGAAACGATAACTTCTCCATAGCCATAGAGCGCTGGGTAGCTGTTCTCACCTTGAGGCGTCTGAGTGCAGAAAAGTCGTTTCGCTTTTACTGCCTGTGGAGTTCACTTGCGATTGAGGTTGGGCTTTTTCTGAAGCTCTTAGTCATCTAGGTCGTTTCGCAGTTGACACTGCCACACGCACAAACGGATATTCGGTTACTCTCTCGTTTATTGGTGTTTATACATATAGATATTGACGGATAAGGCTATTTCATAATATTCTATGTGTATGCCAAAAATTTCTCGTGCCCTACTGCAACTTCCGCCAGCAACTGCCGCTGCTATTGAAAAGCTCGGTGCCGACCTAGCGGTAGCCCGCTTGCGCCGCAAGGAGTCCTTGAAGACCTGGGCACAGCGTATGGGAGTTTCTGTGCCTACGCTGCAGAGGCTAGAAGCCGGTGACCCGGCTGTTGGGGTCGGTATCGTCGCGACCGCGCTCTGGCTCATCAAGCGCGACAGCGAGCTGGCCAATCTCGCGGCGCCCGGACACGACCAAGGTGCCCTAGAAATGGATGTCCGTGAAGCCGTTGAACTGGGCCGCACGCGCGCTCAAGCCTCTGCAGAAGCACGCATAAGAGCAAACTGGACGAAAGGCTGAAATGCGTTTAGACGACTTGTACCTTTGGTACTTGGCTGACCCCGCCGCACCGCGCTACATCGGGAAACTAAAGCTGGTCTCCGCAGGCAAAGGCGTTTCATTGCATTACGGGAAAGATTGGCTGACCAATGGCTTCGCATTGAGTGAAGACTTACCACTCATCGACAACGAGGCATTTCCGCCTGGCCGCTTGGCGGCCACTGCGCCGCGCGCCGTCGGCGCGGTCGATGACGCGCGACCGGACCGTTGGGGTGAGAAGGTCATTCGCTTCGTGGTTAAACCTAAGCGCCTTTCCTTGATGGAGTACCTGTATTACGCCGGTGACGACCGATTCGGCGCTCTTGGGGTCTCTAGGTCGTCGAGTACCTACATTCCTGAAGCCGCATGCCCACTTCCTCGGCTCGCTGATGTACAACAGCTCAGTGAGGTAGCGGCAAAGATTGAGGCCTCGGAGCCCATCAGCGCGTTGGAGGCGAAGATTATCCGCGCTGGCGGCAGCCTTGGCGGAGCGAAGCCAAAGGCACTTATCGAAATCGATGACGAGCAGTGGGTCATCAAGTTTTTTAACGGAGAGCCCGTCGACACGCCGCTCATCGAGCATGCAACGATGACGCTTGCGAGGCGCGCGGGTATCACCACGGCCGATACTCAGGTCATCTCCCTTGCCGGCGCTAACGCTATCGCTGTACGTCGCTTCGACCGCGAACGGGGCGAACGGGGCCAGCGGATTCACAGCATTTCAGCGGGTACCGCTATCCGCGCGGCTACTACATCCGGCGAAGAGCCAGAAATGGGGTATCCCCAGCTAGCGCGTATTCTCCGCCGTGTCGGCATCACGCAGGACGACATCAACCAAAGGGATGCACGCGAGCTTTTTCGTCGCATGGTCTTCAACATCTTGGTCGACAACACCGATGACCACGAGAAGAACCACTCCCTGCTGGTCGTTAACCCGCTTGGGAATGGCCGCCTGAAGTTGTCGCCGGCTTATGATGTCATTCCTACAAACTCGGGGCAGGGGTTCCAAGAGTTTATCTGCGGTGCCCATGGCAGAGATTCTACCCTCGAAAACGCGATGTCGCAGTGCGATGCATTCGGCTTGTCACCCAAGGAGGCTGCGGCCGAAATTGTCGCCGTTATTGGTATTGTTAACACTTGGCAGGAGCACTTCGAGCACGCTGGCGTGTCGAAGTGCGACATCCTGAGCCTGGCCGAGCGTATCGACAACGACGAACTATTGTCCCAGCGCGTCGGCTTCGACCAATCCCGATTTCAGTCCGGGCCCACAAAGCGGAAGAGGACAAGTCCCTTCCGACCTGCATAACGCCATCACGTAAGCGCTGTGAATAAGGACGTGGCGAAAGCATATGCCTAGGCGCTAATTGCTGCGAACCCCGGTGATGGGCAATTCGTCGGACAGCTAACTGAGCAAGCAATTGGCGACTTCAGAGAGGCGTTAAGAGGCTGAGGAGCGACTTGAGGGGATGTCGAAGGACGAATTTCCTTATGAGCGAGCGGAGGACTATCACGGAAACTGTATTACGAACCCAGCAGTCTGGCCCTTAAATAGTCCGGCACGTAGAAAAAACATGTCTTTTGGATGCATAATCTGAATAACGGTTCCGTCGCATTAACTTTGAAAAAGACGAGTTGATGAAAAAACTGGTTTTCACATTTAATCTGGACAGATTTTTCCTGCCAGCGCATAAAATTGGTCGGCAAATGACATCTTTTCTCCACCCGGGATGTTGAGTTGGTTCTTGCGAATCATGTGCATGAGTTCAATGCCGGCCAGAATATTTTTGGCTGCTTGAAAAGACTGGAAACCGAGCATCGGCCTGGTGATGCGCTTGATACCGCGATGGTCTTGTTCGACTATGTTGTTGAGGTACTTGACCTGCCGTACGACGATGGACATGCCTTGGTCTTTCACGATCTGATCAATTGCTGCTTTGTTCGCGCCGCTCTTATCCATCACAATTTTTTCAGGTGTGCCATTATCTTGCATGGCCTTATTAAAGAACCGCATGGCAGCTGCCTTGTCGCGCAGTGCCGTCAAGAGAAAATCGATCGTGTTACCTTCCTTGTCGACCGCACGATAAAGGTATTTCCAGACGCCTTTAATTTTGATATACGTCTCATCCATGCGCCAGCTACTACCAACCGGACGCTTATATTTTCGGAAGGCCTTTTCTAGCAAAGGCAGAAATCGAATCGCCCACCTGCTTACCGTCGAATGGTCTAACAATACCCCGCGCTCTTGCATCATCTCCTCCAGGTTCCTTGTACTTACCGGATACGCCGCGTATCAAAGAATGCACAACAAAATTACCTCAAGCGGAAACCGCATTCGTTTAATATCGAGCATGTCGCATCACCACTTTTGTGAAATGCCATCAGCATACTCTTTCTGTACAATGATCGTTAATGCGACGGAACCCATCCGTGACCATGTCTGCCTTCATATGCGATTGCATGGACCAGCCCACGATTTGGCGGCTGAATAGGTCTAAAAATACGATCAGGTATTGCCATCCTTCGCTGGTGGCCACATAGGTAATATCAGTTGTCCAAATCTGATCTGGCGCACTTGCCGTGAAATTGCGTTCAATCAGATTGGGCGCGATTGGTAACGAATGGTTTGAATTTGTCGTGGCGATCCATTTGCGCTTGTGCTTGGCACGAATTCCGTGGCACTGCATGGTTTGACGCACACGTTCTGCGCCAACGCGAATGCCGCGCAAAACCAATTCCTTGTGCATGCGTGGCCAACTATATTCTTCTTTCACTTCGGCGTGTATGGCTCTTATGTTGGCCAGCAGCGCATCGTTGCTGATGGAATTGCTTCTTGGATCGGACGGATCGCGATTTCGCTGACCGTCAGCGTGATATCCGCTAGGGCTTACGCCCAGCAGTTCGCACAGTATGGAAATCGGCCACTGCCGGTTGCTGCGAATGAATGCGTACTTCACAGAGACTCCTTCGCGAAGTACGCCGTGGCTTTTTTTAAGATATCTCGCTCCATCTTGAGCTTGGCATTCTCCGCTCTCAAGCGCGCCAATTCCATCTGCTCTTCGGTAACCAGCTTGCTGCCAGTCCTTATCAGCGTTCCCGCCTTGTCGGCCTTGATCCAGTTATGTAAAGTTTGGTCTGCAATTTTCAAAATCGCTGCGACAGCGGCTATACTTTGTCCTGCCTTAACCAGCCTGACGGCTTCCAGTTTGAATTCAGGGGTGTACTTTGCTCTTGCCATTTTCGTTTCTCCTTAGCGTCATTTTAATGCCTTGCCAAGGGATCCGTTTTTCAGGGGCAAGCCCATTCATCCAACTGAAGCCAACTCAGAATATGAAAATTCACTCACTCTGCGAAATTCATTTTGAAACCGATCCAGATGAAATGCCGTATCAAATAAAGTGCGATGTCATCGTTGACGCAGGCGATATTGGAGTTGGAACAGAAGGGATTGGGTGGCTTAAACCCTTGGGCAAGCCTGAAGAGATTAGTAGGATGTTTTCTGGGTTTCAGACCTTTTTATGTCTGAAACCTGCGTAATGTTTTTGGCCAGAATATAAAAAATGACAGATCTTGAATTCGCTGAAAAAATTTCAGAACAAATTGGCGTTATGTATAGCGACGCTAAAAATAGTTGCTTAACTAGACCAGAATTCACTCTTAGTCGAATTCGGTCGGTGACATCCCTTTGTTGTGATGCTAT
>JANYFF010000234.1 GCA_025362825.1 Polaromonas sp.
CGGTGGCCCGCGCGCCGGGGATATGTGTGGTGGCTGCGAGTCGACACCGATGTGATCAAGGATCTTGCGAATTTGCACGCCCTCGGTAATGAACGCGATCAGGCGCATCTGCCCACCACACAACGGGCACAAGAGCGGGAACACTTCGTAGATTCTGGCGATCAACACTGCCCACAGGTAATGCGCCTGTGAACGTTTGGGTGGTGCAGATTCGGGCGTGAGTGGGACCGCGTTGCCCGGCACCACCACCCCAGGCGCGCCCTCGCCCGTGGTGGCTGGCCCGGTCTGTACCCCGACGTGCTTGGCTGGTTGTGCCGGTTGTGCCGGTGTCGCCAGCGCCGTTACCGCAGCCCTGTGCGGCGAATTCGGGGCCAGCACACCAAAGTAACGATGCCGGTGCGTTCGCGGCGGTGGCACCAGGGCTGCGATGCGGTCTATCAGCTCCAGTGGCGTGAGGTGCAGCTCGTCCACCCTGGCACCACGCTTGTCACTGGTGGGCTCGCTGCGCTGTTTGGCGCAGCGGTACACCAGCTCAGCACCTTCTTTGCGAAGGCGTTCACAAGCAAAGGGTGGGCGGGCGCAGTAGCGCAACAGCCGCTCCAGGGCGGCGCGGTCGTCTGCTTCGATACAGACGCCTGCGTCCACCGAGAAGCCGCTGTGCTGGTAGGCCAGCATGTCTTTTGCGTCACTCTTCTGCAGCAGGCCCCGAGCGACGAAGGCGCGCAGGATGCGTTTGCGCAAGGTGGCCTGTACTTGGGCCACAGCGGTGGCATCGATAGCACTGGCCGTGTGAAAGACGATGCCCGGTGGTGGGGCTTGCACATCGGCATCGGCACTGACATCAACGTCGCACTCGCCCGCCTTTTGCTCAAACACCCCATCGACCACACAGACATGGAAGTGCACATGCCCGTTCAGGCTGGAGCCGAAGCGGTGGATGAAAGCGATTGCGCCAATGTGCTGGGCAGCCTTGTTCACCTGCGCCGCACCGGGGCAGTTGGCAGATAGGCTTTGCGCAATGACCCGCAGGAAGATGCGCAGCACCATGCCCAGCACTGACCCGTCACGCTGCATAAAGTAGCGCAGCCGCTTGGGTACTGACAGCACCCACTGGCGCACCGGCAGGCGGGGAAAAACATGATCGCAGAGGTGTGCCGCCGTCTCCACCATGCGCCGCGTGTTGCACGAGGGGCAGACGCCCCGGCCCTTGCAGGAATAGGCCACGAAGTAGTCGTGCCCGCAGTCATCACACCAGGCGCGGGCAAAGCCGTGGGCAAAGATGCCGCATTCCAGATATTTGCGAAAGGCTTGGCGGACATAGGGCCTTGGGGTGTGGTGGTCGCCCTGGCCGTCGAACTGGCCTGCGCTGGCCAACTCAAACCAGGTCTCGAAGTGTTCGGCGATGGTTTGGTACAGCAGCGTGCGCTCGGGGTGGCGCGGGTTGTAGAGCTTGGGCTTCGCACCCGCTGTGGCCCCACCCGCGTGTGAATGCGCGTGCGTTGGGCGTGCAGTGGCGGGCATGGGGCAGTGCCAGCTTGGGCTGGGTGCCTGATGAACTGAGAATGGTCGCGCCGTAAGCCAGCAGTGCCATCGAAAAGCGGTTGTCCGATGACACTGGCTGTGGCGCTGGCATCCAACAAACGGTACCAGGCCCGCGTAGCCAAGCCACTGCGCGCGCAGGGGTGGTGCTTGATCTCTGGTGCCCGTCACCCCGGTTCTCCTGTCAGCCAATCAGATTTTGGAAGGCCGACGGCGCAACGTCGGCCTTGGATCGGAAGGCAGGCTTGGCGAGCAGAAAGCCTTGCATCAGGCTGATACCCGAGTCACGCAGGAAATCGCGCTCTGCCGTGGTCTCAATACCCTCGGCAATCACCTGAATGTCCATCTCTTCGCACAGGCGTACCATGCTGCGCACAATCGCCTGGCGCGCCTTGTTCGAGTCGACATTTCGCACCAGGTCCATGTCAATCTTGATGATGTCGGGCTGGAAGTCTGCCAGCAGCTTCATCCCCGCATATCCCGCCCCAAAGTCATCAATGGCCGTCTTGAAACCACAGCGCTTGTACTCTCGCAGAATCTGCGCAAACCAGGGCCCATCGTCCACACGCTCGCCTTCGGTCACTTCAAAGATGATGCGGTCCACCGGAAATCCATACGTAGTGGCGGCTGCCAGCGTGGTGCGAATACACAGCTCCGGTTTATAGATGGCGTTGGGCAAGAAGTTGATCGAAATATTTTCCTGAATGCCAAGTTGGCTGGCGCCCTTGATGGCTTTCACACGGCAGGCCTGATCGAAGCGATAGCGGTTTGCCTCGGTAACCTGCGACAACACCGACATGGCACCCTCTCCATTAGGGCCGCGCACCAGCGCCTCGTGGGCAAATATCGATCCGTTTCGCACGTCGAAGATCGGCTGGTACGCGTAATCAAACGCAAACCCCACCCGCTCGGCCTTGCCGCAATCCTCGCAATCGCGCGCAGAGCCCGCCAACGGGATGAAGTCGATGGGGAAAGTTGGGTTGATACCGTTGTTGCTCTGAGGTTTCATGGTGCTACCAAGTAGTGTGGAAATTGACCTACAAATAATTTTAGGAGCTTGCAGGAGAACTTGCTTTTAGCAGGTCTTGGCTTTGAAGGCGCTCCCGCAGGTTCCGATGCAACCGTGAAGTTCCTTCAGATCGCGATTTGACCGTCGAGTGGTTCGCTGTGAAATTTATGAAAAATCAGCCGGTAGCGCCCGTGGATTGGGCGTAGGCAGCTACTCATTCAATAGCAAGTATCACAAGCTCGGACCCTGCCCCTCGGGGCAGAGCGAAAGCAGACGAAGCTCAGTGCCCCAGAATCTTCGACAGGAAATCCCGGCTGCGTTCGCTTTGCGGGTTGTTGAAGAACTCGGTGGGCGTGTTCTGCTCGACGATCTGGCCCTGGTCCATGAAGATCACGCGGTCGGCCACGGCCTTGGCGAAGCCCATTTCGTGGGTCACGCAGATCATGGTGATGCCGTGGCTTGCCATCTCGACCATCACGTCCAGCACTTCCTTGATCATCTCGGGGTCGAGCGCCGAAGTGGGCTCATCGAACAGCATGATCTTGGGTGTCAGGCACAGCGCGCGCGCAATCGCCACGCGCTGCTGCTGACCGCCGGAGAGCTGCAGCGGATACTTGCCGGCCTGCTCGGCGATGCGCACGCGCTTGAGCTGCTCCATCGCTTTTTCTTCGGCCTCCTTCTTGGGCATCTTGCCCACCCACATCGGTGACAGCGTCAGGTTTTCCAGCACAGTCAGGTGCGGGAACAGGTTGAACTGCTGGAACACCATGCCGACTTTCTTGCGCACGTCGTCAATCGCTTTGACATCGTCGGTCAGCTCCACGCCGTCGACGATCAGGTGGCCTTGCTGGTGTTCTTCCAGGCGGTTGATGCAGCGGATCATCGTGGACTTGCCCGAGCCCGATGGACCGCAGACGACGATGCGCTCGCCTTTGGTGACGGTCAGGTCAATGTCGCGCAACACATGGAAATTGTTGCCGTACCACTTGTTGACTTTGTCGAAGGTGATGATGGGTTCAGACGGATAAGCCATTCAACCGCACGAGCCGAAGTATCGCGCCCAGGAACAGGCTTCAAACCCCGTGGAAACACTGGATTGGCTGCCCGTGTTGCAGGTTCACCATGAAAATCCACCGTCGGCAGGGCCAATAGTGCTGCGACGGGTGCGTCGGGCGCAGGACGACCCAGCGGCAAGTCAGAATCGCCGCCTCAACCCCTCACCAACTGACGCGCTGATCGACCTCAAAGTCCGGTGCCGGTTGCGCCGCCCCATCCCATTCAGTTGCCCAGTCTGCTGGCTGGATTTGCACCCCGTCATCCATCTGCGCCTCGCAGTCCTCCCACAACGGTGGCCCGCGCGCCGGGGATATGTGTGGTGGCTGCGAGTCGACCCCGATGTGATCCAGAATCCGTCTGATCTGTGCGCCTTCGGTAATGAAGGCGATCAGGCGCATCTGCCCGCCACACAGCGGGCACAAGAGCGGGAACACTTCGTAGATGCGCGCTATCAGCACCGCCCACAGGTAGTGCGCCGGTAAACGTTTGGGTGGCGCGGGTTCGGGCGTGGGTGGGATCGCATGGCCCAGCGGTGGCACTCCAGTTGCTCCCTCGCCCGTGGCGGCTGGCTCGGTCTGCACGACGACGTGCTTGGCCGGTTGTGCCGGTGCCGCCAGCGCCGTAACCGCAGCCCGCAGTGGCGAGTTTGGGGCCAACACGCCAAAGTAACGATGCCGGTGGGTGCGTGGTGGTGGCACCAGGGCGGCAATACGGGCTATCAGCTCCAGCGGTGTGAGATGCAGTTCGTCCACCCTGGCGCCACGCTTGTCAGAGCCAGGCTCGCTGTGCTGTTTGGCGCAGCGGTACACCAGCTCAGCACCTTCTTTGCGCAATCGATCCATGGCAAAGGGTGGGCGGGCGCAATACCGAAGCAGCCGCTCCAGCGCAGCGCGGTCGTGTGCTTCGATGCACACGCCTGCGTCCACCGAGAAGCCGCTGTGCTGGTGCCTTCAAACTTGACCTGGGCAGCACCGCCAGCACCTTCCCCGTGCAGCTGGCTGTTCCGCTCCAGGCGGGCATTACGGCGGATGCAGGCACCGAAGTCTTGTTCTTCCGCAAGGGCCAGGTCATCACGGCCGACGGCAGTTTCAAGCCCACTTGGTGGCTGGTGGACAACGGCTTTGTCGGTGCAGACGGCATTGCCCGCACGGCCAGCAAGCCCTTGCCTTGCATTGATACCTCGGGCGAATACGCAGTGTGCACGCGCCTACCCGGCGTCTTGGGCGGCATGCTTGACTTGGGCATTGGTGGCGGGCAGTGGGCCGACTTTGGCAACTTCTGCTTGGGCGGCGGCATGTCTGGCGTCAATATCCAGTCCGAAGTCATCGGCATCCTTGCCAGCATGTCTGGCTCCATGGGCGGTGGCAGCTACCACTTTGGCGTTCCGCAGTTCTCCCCTGACATTGTCATCCCCACAATCCCGGTAGGGGACACCTTCACGGTCGATCTGCCAAGCATCATGCCGACTGCGGTTACCCCCTATGGCAATGTGGTGCTGCCGACCATTTCTGCTGCGTCGATGAATGACGCCGGCGAGATGCACATCACCCTGGACAACAGCGCGCCAGGCCAATTCAAGGGCACTATCGTGGTGCGCGCTTTGTTGCCAGATGGCTCTACTAGAGACGTGCAAACTTTTGCCGGCGACACGACGGGCGACATTGCTATTGGCAGCGTTAGCTGGCAGTTGGTACGCAAAATCCCCCAACAGGAGTTCACCGGCTCCGGTGAACTGAATGAAGCGCCGCCAGTGGAGTTTGCGGGCAATACCCTGCGTATTAGCCCCAAGCCGCTGATGATTGCTGTCCTCAACCGTACTGGCGTCACGTTTTTCCGTGAACACAAACCAGTGGGTACTACCACCTTGGTGGACCAGTTGGGAACGCCCAATAACTTTGGAGGCACCTACCTTACCGGTACCAAGGTGCAGCCCGTCACGTATTCAGACGACCTCACCCGCGTCTATGTGGCGGGCAATGGTGTGATCTACGTCATTGACACGCTGAGCTACAAGCTCCTCAACACCATCAACACCCATGGGCGTGTGCCGATTGAACGCTACAACAGCAACAAACAAGGTCGCTAAACCACCCACTCGTCCTAGTGGCATCCATATTCAAATTCACCGCACTTCGACCGCACAGGGGCACTAGCAGGCTGTTGTTGGCTTGAATAACTCCGAGGCTACAACTGACAAAGGAGCCTGATACCCTGGTGCCAAAACCGCGTTTGCAACCCCGTAAAGCACGAGTGAATCCTTCAGCCAGAGGCGGTATTGCCTGCAGTCCAGGCGGTGATCCGGGCTGCAATCGACATTCCATTGTTGCAATACATAGCCTGCAATGGCTGCAGGCACATTCTCAATCACGCTGCCACTGGTCATTGCAAAATCCTTGGCAACGATATCGAACGAGATCGTGGCGGGCCGCTGGACCGAGGATGAAAAGGACGCTATTAGCGTCGAAGAGGGCCTGGCCAAAACTCTGAATCTCAAGCTGGGGGACAGCCTGCGCTTTGATATTGGCGGCCAGCAGACGGAGACCAAGATTACGTCTTTGCGAAAGGTGGACTGGGGTTCCATGCGGGCCAACTTCTTTGCGATGTACCCGGTGAGCCATCTGGATGACGTGCCCACCACTTATATGACCGCGTTCAAGGCGCCCGTGACTGCGGGTTTTGACAACGCGCTGGTACGCCAGTTTCCCAACGTCACCAATGTCGATATGACCAGCACCATTGCCTAGGTGCAGCGCGTACTGGACCAAGTGATTCGCGCGGTGGAGTTTTTGTTCGGCTTTACGCTAGCGGCCGGTCTGGTCGTGTTGTTTGCTGCGGTGACGGCTACGCGCGAAGAGCGCGCGCACGAGTTCGCCATCATGCGCGCTGTGGGCGCGCGCGGCAGCCTGCTGCGCCAGGTGCAGCGGGCTGAGCTGGCGGGCGTGGGCCTACTGGCAGGCTTCTTAGCGTCTTGCGCGGCCGCTGCCGTGGGCTGGGCGCTGGCGCATTACGTGTTTGAGTTTGAATGGACGGTGTCGCTGTGGGTACCGCTACTGGGCGCGCTAGCGGGTGCGGTGCTGGCGCTTGCCGCGGGGTGGTGGGGTTTGCGCGATGTGCTCCGCCGGCCCGTCGTAGAGACGCTCCGCCAGTCAGCAACTTAACGGGCGCTATGTATTTGATAGCTATGGAGACAATAAATACCTAGGCCATAGCCGGTTTTGGCTTGCAAAACGGGATTTTTTACTGAAATCGACCACCTTCAGGGGTTGCAGTGGGGGCAGTCCTTGGGTTCGGCGGCCACCACGTCAGTGCGGGCGCGGACTTCCTTGTGTTGGCAACGCGGACACGACCATACTTCTTCGCAAAAGCTGGTGGTTGGCTGTCCGCAGGCCGCACAAGGGAGCCCGGGGTTTCTTGCGGCAATCCAGTAGCCCGGTGCTTCACAGGCCGGACACTGAGACTGCAGGCGCGCAAGCAGGTCGCTTGCTGCTTGCGCGATCAACTGCATGCGACTCGGGTTGGCAAAGGCGCGCAGGTCCCGTTCTACAAATACAGTGCCGCCCGCAGACTGTGCACGGGCCAGATCGAAGCTGGTCTTGAGTTGGGCCCAGTCGGCGATACCTTTGTACAGCGCCTGGCCGTCAGCCCCGTCATTGCGCACAACCAGGTGGTGCTCGGGGAATCCTTCTTGTTCTGCAAACGCGGCGACGGCCTCCCAGTCGTCGCTTTGGATGTGTTCGTTGCGAGCGGCACCCTGCGCCACGGCAACCACCTCGCTACCTAGTTCGTCATCCACCCAAACCAGCAACTCCACATTCCAGGAAAACATACCCGTGAAAGGGTCCGGGCCAAAGCTGCCTTCACTGGCGACTCCCAGGCTAGTGCCTGCCAGTTCCATACCCTTGCGCGCCTTGCGCCTTGCAGCTTCCAATTGCGTGCCAGGTCGTGGTGTTTCGCGGGTAAAGGTCCCGAGCAGGTCGGTATCAAAACCCGTGACATGTTCAATGGTGCAGCCCAGGCCGGGCTCCAGCACGGGTGCGATGACGCGTTCCTTGCCGTGTTGCGTCAGCAAAGCCACACGGCGACCGTGGTACAGGTGGTGCATAGTGCCTATATCGTACCCAAGGCAACAGGGAGCCATTCACCTTGGTCTAAGCGCGTGAAGCCCGCACCCTCAAACCGCCACAGATGAAGCCATCCGTTGTTGACCAATTGTTGGACCACCGCGTGCTTGTGAATGACGGCATCGATCGCATTTTGTGGCGCATCAATCACCACAGTCAACCGCAGGGGTTCATGCATCCAGCGCTCACCGTTATGCAGCGACTGGCGCGACAATCCTATGCGCAAGTCGCCGCCATTGCCCTCGAAAACTCCAAGATGCCCACCGATGACGTTATGCAGCACTTTGTTACCGCTACCCAGGCGCAGCGGGTCGCACATGGAGGCGTGGTACTGCCAGTTGATCCAGTGGGTCACCAACATAGGCGCAGTCATCAACAGTTCCAGAATGCTGCCGTCGCTGTCCTGGCTGGCATCGTAATCGTGTAGAAAACTGCGCCCCTGCAGCATCAGGCCGCGGCTTCTGTGGCGCGGCGCGATCAAAAAGGAGGCGTTGCCTGCCAGACCCCACTCCGGCCGGGTTTGCGCGCCATCGTTGGCGCGCCGGCGCAACTGACCCAGCAAATCGCTGGCGGAGCCAGACGTAGCCAGTTGTAGGCCGGGCGCACGCTCTGTGCGCACTTGATCCCCAGCCTGTACCAATGCGTCTTGCATACGCTCCCACCGCGCCAGCGCAAGCGGCGGCAGCAGGTCGAGATCAAAACCCTCTATTTCGTCGGTGGTGGTGTTGTGCAGAGCCGCAACGAACCTGGTGCTTTCAGGAATCTGCAACCCGCGGGCCTGCAGGCCCTGACGCACCGCGGTCTCGTTCAGCAATAGCGCCAGGCTGCGCGCGTTGACTTCACCGGTCTGGCCGCAGCAGGCCCCACAGTCCAGCGCCGCCGCGTGGGCATTGTTGGCAGACTGGCTACCATGACCGACCAGCAGCACCAAAGGAGCCAGCGAGTGCTCCAAGCCCATGGCATGCAAGACGCGGGCTGCAAGGTCGATCTTGGCATGGGTATCCAGTCCCGCCATTTGAGGCCGGCACACAGAGCGATAGCGGGGTGAAAGTCCGGCCAGGTCATCCCTTTGCCGCTCTTGCTGGTCCGGAAGCAGCCATTGGCCCAGCTTGCCCAAGTAGCCCAGTCCTGCGGCCTCTACAAAGGAGAATGCGGCTCCGGGCCAGCGGCCCGCTGCCTGCCACTGGTCCTTCAGGGCGAAGCGAGTCTCGCGGGCCCGGCTGGCCGCGCGCTCCAGAACCCGATCAGCCTCCTGGTGCCCGTCTCCAGCACTGCGGATGCAGTCGGTCACTTCGATTGTGGGTGCGAGCAGCCCGGGTAACTGTGGTCGGCGGGCCGGTGTTGCCAAGGGAGTGTAGGCCACCGGCAGGCCGAAGAAGCCTGCAAATCCGAGGGTCTTGATGCCGGGCCAGGTCTGCTCCAACGCACGGCGCAAGGGCTCGCTGCGTACGTCAATACAAAAGGCGGCCTGCACTTCTACCTCGGCCGCCTCGGCCGTGGGACTCGGCGTATCCAGCAGCTGCCGCGCCAGCGTGCGCTGGTAGCCTATCTCCAACGCCAGTTGCCATACTTCGTCGATCAGGTAGTCGCTCTCTGCCGCATGCAACACCTTGGGCGCGTGACTCCATGCCAACTGCAGTGCCTCAAACGCTTGCCGCGCTGCCGCATCGTCTTTGCACTCCAGCAGCAGCGCGCCCCAGGCCAGCCGAATGGCCAGAAGTTCGCGCAGATGCGTATCTGTGCGGCCCTCCAGCCCGGCCTGCCAGCCCAGATAGGCGCACCACGAAGCCCAGCCATTGATCGTGAGCAGTACCGACTCCAGGTAGTCAGCCCACACCTCGGGCGGCAGTCCCAGACGCTTCATGACCCAGTGTTCCGCGTCACGTGCCGACGCGGGCAGTGCGTGGGTGGCAAGGCCGATATCAGGCAGCCCCATGAGCATGCCAATGCCGTGGTCGTGCTGCAACGTCTCGCGCCAGAATGCATACAAGCCTCCGCTGCGCTCGGGCTGCCAGTCGGCCTGCTGACTATCAAAATAGGCCGCACAGGTCTGACTGACCTGGTGCGTGACCGCCTGACGCCAGGACAGCCGGGTGTGGCGTCGCGGATCGTTGTCCAGAACGTCAATCAGCAGAGGCAGTTGTTCAACTGCTGCGTCTTCTTGGAGCGCATAGATACACAGGCGTGGCGTCATGCCCACCGCCTGGGCCGCCGGCAACTGGGCGATGGCCAGTTCCAGATCAGCGTGTGTGATCCTGCCGGCGGTCCAGGCCTGCAGTTGTTGATCGCGGGGCGGAAACACCTGGATGCTACCGAGCACACCCATGCGAGCCGCGACCCGGCGCACCGGCATGCCGATGCGGGACCAGTGCGGGTTGACGGCAATGGAGCGGTCCAGTGGCCATGCGGGCGCGATGGCCTGACAGGCTTCGCGACAGGCACGCTCGATGTCCGCGTGCAGAAGACTGTCTTTGGCTGTAACGGTCTGAGTATTCATGGTGTGATTTTTCAGTTTCGGGTTGAGCGTGGTGCATTCGCCGGAGTCCACCAGGCGGGCCAAAGCCGCAAGGCTAAGCGGGTGTAGGCCTCATCCACATAGAAGCCGGCGTAGCTCCAGCGCCGCCAGCGGGAGAGCCGGTGGGGCTGCACCTGCAGTACGGCAAGACCCACAT
Source organism: Polaromonas sp. (assembly GCA_025362825.1). GTDB lineage: Bacteria > Pseudomonadota > Gammaproteobacteria > Burkholderiales > Burkholderiaceae_C > Polaromonas. The sequence goes on from JANYFF010000234.1 coordinate 10,398, forward strand.
ACAGCACCAGCATGCCCATCAGCGCAACCTGACCCAATGTGTGGTGCGGGGCATCCGCGATACCCATCGGAATCGCATGGGCGACGACGGCAACAGCGGTCAGCCCCCCAACCATCAGCAAACCCGAGAGTACCTGGATGGCGCGTACACGCGGCGTACTGCCAGTAGCGGGTATCCACAGCATGGGAGCCCAGGCCAAGCCCAGTATGGCGCTCCACCACCAGGGCCAGGTTGCATTGCCGCTCAGGTTCAACACCAGGAGCACCGCGGCGATAGTCACCGCAGGCGCCACGGCCAGGCTGAACACCATGGGCTTTTGCGGCCCATGCAAAGCCTGCAGCCGGGTGTCACGCACTACCCCGGAGGCCGACAAAAACGCGTGCGCCTTGTACAGCGAGTGGCCGATAAGATGCAAAGCCGCCAGCGTGTACAGACCCAAAGCACACTCCAGCAACATAAAGCCCATCTGTGCAACGGTGGACCAGGCCAGTCGTACTTTGATACTGATCCGGGTCAGCATCACCATACCCGCCAGTACTGCCGTGATGAGGCCGAACCCCAACAGCAGGGTTCGCGCCAAGTCCGCCTGCTCCAGCAGCGGTGCGAAGCGGATCAGCACAAACCCGCCCAGATTGACCACGCCTGCATGCAGCAGCGCCGACACTGGGGTGGGCGCTTCCATCACCTGAATCAGCCAGCCATGCACCGGCAGCAAGGCCGTGCGTAACACTACTGCAACGACCAGTAGCACAGCGCTCCACTGCAAAGTGGGGCTGATGGCAGAGCTGCCAAGATGTGCCCACAGGGCTGACAACGAGCCACTGCCCACCTCCATCCAGGCCAGCGCTGCGGCCACCAACAGAAGGCCATCCGCCACCCGGTCTGCAATCCGTTTCTTGTGCGCAGCGAGCCTTGCAAAGACGCGATCCGGGTAGAAGCAAAGCAAATGCTGCAGAGCGACACCGACAAAAGCCCATGCCGCAATGAGCACGAGCCAATGGTCTGCCAGCAATAAAAGATGCACCGCTGCCAGCACAGCGGCGAGCGCTGCAACATAGCGCCTTTGCCCCGCCTCACCTTGCAAATACCGGGCAGAGAATCCCCCGATGACGGTGCCCAGCAGTTGCACCAGCAGCGCCACAATCAGGCCCAAGGGCGTTGCCATCAAAACACCCGGTAACAGCGAGCCGCCCGAGCCCAGCAGAACAGAGATCAAGGCCACAGCCAGTGCAGCCCAGGACAGCACAGGAAAGTTCCGCCAGACCGCTGCGGTGGGTGAACGACCCCAACAGCCCAGCAAAGCCGCCGCCGCCATCAAAGCGCCCGGCACCAGAACAGAGATCGACACTAGCGATACAGGAATATCCATCACACGCCCTCAAAAATTGGTTGGACGGATGATGCTTGTCTTAATTCGTTCTGTAAATTACATTAAAAGTAATTAATCAATCTATTAAGTAGAACGATGGAACTCAGTCAACTCAATTTTCACCACCTTTTCTACTTTTGGCGGGTCGCAAAACTGGAGCATTTGACCCGCGCAGCGGAGGAGTTGCATACATCGCAGTCTGCGGTGTCCGCCCAGATCCGAACCTTGGAGGACCGTATCGGTGAAGCGCTCTTCGACCGCGAGGGACGCCGCATGCTGTTAACTGACACCGGGCACCTGGTGTTCGCCTACGCAGAGAATATCTTTGGCTTGGGCCAGGAGATGCTGGGGCGCTTGCAGGGGCGCTCTGCGGGAATTACACGACTGCGCGTGGGCAGTGTGGCGACCTTGTCGCGTAATTACCAGGAAAACTGGATTCAGCCGGTGCTCGCGGACCCTCAGGTCGTATTGGTGCTGGAATCCGGGCTTCTGGAAGGTCTTATTACTCGTCTGGTGCAACACCAGTTGGATGTAGTGTTGGCCAATGAAACGGTCCCGGCAGACCCGGACCGTCCGCTGCACTGTCGCTATTTGGGCAGCCAATCCATTTCACTGGTGGGTCCCGCTGCGGTATGGAAATCCAAAACCCTGCGTATCCCTGAAGACCTGGATGGCCTGGACATTGCGCTGCCCGGCCCAAGACATGCGCTGCGCGCCCAGTTCGATGCGCTGTGCGCCTCGGCGGGTGTGACTCCCAGACTTAGGGCCGAAGTCGATGATATGGCCATGCTGCGGCTGATCGCCCGGGACAGCGGCTGGCTAACGATCCTGCCAGAGGTGGTGGTCCAAGACGAGCTTCGGATGGGCGCGCTGGTCATCGTGGGCCAATCGACAGAATTACAAGAGCGATTCTATGCAATCACCACGCCTTACCGGCACCAGATAGACATGTTGGAACAATTACTGTCAGGTGCTTGATCGGCAAAGCGCTGCAGCGCCACTGCTGTGTTTTGCCTGCCTTGCAACTACGCGGCATCACAACGACTCCTCAGCCAGCTCCTGATTTTGTAGCAGCGCGTATAGTCCAGATGCGGGCCTCGGCTCTATTTGGTGCATTGTGCGAGTTTGGGCTGCCGCTAGCGGAGTTTGAAGAATCCCACCTCTTCAGCCAGGCGCTGTGCCTGGTCCGACAGCGAAGTTGCGGCGGCGGCAGTTTGCTCCACCAACGCGGCGTTTTGCTGTGTATTCTGATCCAGGTGTTGCACTGCTTCGCTCACCTGGCTGATGCCGGTGGTTTGTTCCCGTATGGCCAAGGCAATCTCACCCATCAGGCTGTCGATCTTGCCGGCGTTGGCCACAATTTCCTGAATGGTGGCGCCGGCCTCGCCCACCACCTTGGTCCCTTTTTCCACCTGCTCAATACTGGCGGTAATCAAATTCTTGATTTCCCTGGCTGCCGAAGCCGAGCGACCTGCCAGCGAGCGCACTTCGCTAGCCACTACGGCGAAGCCACGTCCCTGCTCTCCAGCCCTAGCTGCTTCTACCGCGGCATTCAGCGCCAGGATATTGGTCTGAAAGGCGATGCCATCAATCACGCTGATGATGTCGGCAATCTTGGTGGACGAAGCGTTGATGCCCTTCATGGTGTCGACCACCTGGCCAATCACTGCGCCGCCGCGTTCGGCGGCCACCGCATTGGCACGCACAATGCCGGTCGCGCCCGCCACGGTGTCCGAGGTGCGCTGCACCGTCTCAGAAATCTGCGTCATGGTGGCAGCCGTCTGCTCCAGCGCTGCGGCGCTGGCCTCCGTGCGGCGTGACAGGTCGTGCGATGCCGAGGCAATCTCTTCACTGGCAGTGTTGACACCGTTGGCGCCTTCCAAAATGTTGCGGGCAATGCTGCGCAGGCTTTCCTGCATGGTGCCCATGGTGATCATCAGGTCTGCGGCTTCGTCACGGCCCCAGGGCCTAGGCGCCGAAGTCAAGTTGCCTTCGCTAATTTGCGTGAGGTGTCCTGCGACTTCGTGCAGACCGCCCATCATGACCTTGTAGAAGGCCAGCATCAGATACACAGCCAGCAACACAAAGAAAGCTGAGATACCCATCTGCAGGTACATGGATTTGTGGATGCGGCTGATGCGGTCTTGTAGGCGCACGTCCAGCCACTCTATGGCGGCGCTATCCAGCTGTACTTGTTTTTCAACCGCTGCGTTGGCCGCGGCCAGAAATGCCGCGGCATCCCCCGCCGGAGGCGTCGCCAGCACCTGGGATTGCACCAGTTTGATAAACGGCTCGCGGGCTGCGTCTACACCTTCTATGCCCAAGCGCTTGACCAGCTCTGGGTTGCCGGCAGTGGCTTGCTTGTAGGAGTTTTCGTATTGCGCATCCAAAAAGTTGATCACCGCATTGGCTTCGGTGAGCCTGCGCAAGCGTTGGGCTGGCATGTCCTTGGGATCGGGGGTCAGCAGGGTGATAGACCCCAATCCACGCAGGATGGTGAGTCTTTCCTGAAACTGGGGACCAAGCAACACCGACATGTTCATGAGGTGGTAGGTGTCCAGGTCGGGGTCCAGCGACAGCTGCGAACCGTCGGCCACCTTGCCCATCAGGGTCAGCGCGGCAAGCACCACTTTGTCGTGGGCTTCAAAGCTCTCATCGGGTGTGGCCAGCACAGGCGCTTTCAACACGTCCTCGTGGACTTTTTTGACCGCCTCAAAGGCCTCGCCGACCCCAAACGCCGCGCCCAGCGCTTTGTGGACCGCCGTCAATTTGGCAAAGGCCTGTTCGGCGTTGCGTTGGGCGTCCGCCAGATCAGCGGTTTTGTTGTGCGCAGAACGGCGCAGCAGTTGCGATTTGGAAATGAAGTACTTCAGCGGTGCGACGTAGGTCAGGCCCTGGCGCTCGCTGATCGTAGCGTCTATCTGGTCCCCTTCGGCGGATGCCAGAAACCACATGAGCATGGCCAGCGGGATCGCGAACAGCACCATGATGATGCTGGCCTTGCCGGTGAAGTTAATGTTGCGAAACAGCCTGACACCAGGCGACAGCCAGCCGTGGTGACTAAAAAAAGCATCAGATCCACTAGAACCACCAGGTCCACCTGTTGCGCTAGAACCAAACGACTGTATGCTGCTCACGAGGTTACCCTTCTGTTAGCGAGGTTGAATTGAACCAAGCGCGCAACGTACAGTATTTAATCCAGTAGCGCTCACCCGTAGAAAAATGCGCGGCACCTTCCTGAGCACCACTTCATCCCGTTAGTACAAATACACCGATTCAAAAACAGGTTAGTTGAATACTGGGCGCCAAAGCCATGCAATTGTGGATCCTGGCGAAGGGCGTCGCAACCGCTCTTTATCCTCTGACGGCTACAGCGCCATAGACGCGCAAAGTGTCATCTATACGAAAGGCGCCAGTGGCCCGCGCCAACTGGTCAGCTTGTTGCTTGAGGCCATCTGCCGCGGCTGCACTTTGTTCTACCAAGGCAGCGTTTTGCTGCGTCATCTGGTCCATTTGAGAGACTGAAGTACTGACCGTATCAATGCGTTGGGCCTGCGCATCACTTGCGCTGGACATCTCCGCAATCAACGCTTGCACTTCAGTCACACGGCTGCGAATTTCGTTCATCTGTTCGCCCGCGTTGGTGACCAGCCGGTTACCAGATTCCACTTTTTCGCTGCTGGCGGCAATCAGTGTCTTGACTTCGCGCGCAGCACTTGCGCTGCGCTGTGCCAGCGCGCGTACTTCAGTGGCTACAACCGCAAAACCGCGCCCTGATTCACCCGCACGTGCGGCCTCTACCGCCGCATTAAGTGCCAAAATATTGGTTTGAAATGCTATACCGTCGATTGTGCTCACGATATCGCCGATACGCGCACTGCTGGCTTCAATCTCGCTCATGGTAGCTACGACCTGCGTCATGGCGGTCGCCCCTGAGCTTGCTGCCACGCTAGCGAGAGTTGCAACCTCGTTGGCGCGCGCTGCGTTTACGGCGTTTGCGTGAACAGATTCAGTGAGTTGTTGCATCGAAGAGGCGGCTTCCTGTAAACCGGCAGCTTGGCTTTCTGTGCGTTGCGATAGGTCGGCGTTGCCCGACGCAATTTCGCCGGAGGCGGTAGCTACCGAGTCAACGCCTTGGCGTACTTCCGATACCAGTTGCGTTAGGCGTTCGCGCATGTTGGCAACGGCCGCAATAATGCTCGTGGTGTCGCCAGGGCGCACTGCCACCGCAGCGGTCAGGTCACCTTGGGCGATTGCGCGTACTGCGGCCACAGCATCTTGTGGTTCGCCACCGAGCTGCCGCATAAGATGCCGCGCGAAGAGCAGGGCAATTACCATGCCCAAAGCTGCCGTAGCAAGCGCTACCGCCGTTACCCGATATTTTGTAGTTCTTCCGTCCATAGCTGCCTTATCGGCTGCTTGAGCGAGCAAACCGATTTGCCAACTTTTTTGTTCGGCTAGTGCCTCCAAAAAGCGGTTGCGTGCGGGAATAATAGTGGCCTCCAGTAAGTCCACTGCGGCGTCGATCTTGCCCTGTTCAATCAGCGGAACCGCTTGAAATGCCGAATTCCAAAAAGCATCCTTAGTTTGGAGCACGTTCCCGAAGCGCCTGCGACCTTCATCTGAAGAGATGTTTACTTCAAGCTCTTGGGTGATCTGATCGGCTTCCGCCTTGAGTCGGCTGATATCTTCGAATGTCGCTTGCCTTTTTTCGGGAGTCCGCATCAACATGGCGTGCCGTGTCTGCAGCGATGCTCGAATGATGACAACTTTCAACGCGCTGACACGTTCGTTCTGAGGTAGCAATTTGACGTTGAGGCGTTCCAGTTCTGCGCTAGCCGAGTCCAGGCTGATCCATGCCATAACGGCTACCAGCAACGTAATCGTACTCAGCGCGCCGAAGGCAAGCATGAGTTTTGTCGTAATGGAAAAGCGATTATTGTTTGTAGGTATCAATGACTCCGTAGGCCTTTCATAGTATCGGGAAATATGGGCGTTGAGTGGCCCACGTTGGGATACGCCTCCAGTGCGGAGAGAGCCTTAATGTCGCTGGGCCTATTTAGGAAAAGCGCCGAAGGAGCCCCTCCAAGCTACGATAGGCCCTTAAACGTTGGACACAAAACCCATGAACATAATCGCCCGCAATAACGTCAACGTAACCGGGGAAGGCCCAAAGGTACTGCTGTACGCCCATGGTTTTGGCTGCAATCAGGCCATGTGGAGCCAGATCACTCCAGCGTTTGCAGCCACCCACCTCTTTCGAAACTTAATTTTCACGTCTATTGAGAATTTTGAGGGAGAATTGAGTCGTTTTGACTTCCGTGCGAGTGTGTCGGACTTTTAATCGTAACGCCAGGAATCTAGGCCATGTCAATAAATCACATTATCGAGCAAGACGGAAAGTTAAGGC
>JANYFF010000235.1 GCA_025362825.1 Polaromonas sp.
CAAGATGATGCTGGCCGTGAACAGGCGCACCTGGCCGAAGCGCTGCGACAGCCAGCCCGTCAGCGGCACGGCAATAGCGTTGGCAACCCCGAAGCTGGTGATGACCCAGGTGCCCTGGTTCGGGCTGACGCCCAGGTCGCCGGCAATCGCCGGGAGCGATACGTTGGCAATCGAGCTATCGAGCACGTTCATGAAGGTGGCAGCTGACAGTGCCAGCGTGCCCCACATCCGGGCCGAGCCGTTAAGTGGCTCGTAGTGGATGTGATCAGAAGGCGCAGGGGCGGCGACTGGCTCGGACTCAGGCGAGGGTACGGGAGTGGATGCGGGGACCATGATCGCCTGTGGAAACGGTTAGCAAAAATAAACTACGGGCTGCGTCTGATGCGGCACTCACTGATCAAGACGCTGTTGCAATGGCGCCGGGCTTGCTGGCTGAAGTTGCCGGTACAGCGGGCACAGCCACATTAGCTGGCTTGACTGCCTTTGCCAGCCTGTCGCTGTCATCTGGCCTGACGGCCTTGCCTGCCCTGCCGACGTTAGCAGCAATCACGCGTTGGACGTCCTTATCTGCCCCTTCACTGGGCACCGCGTAAGCATGCACCTCGGTCATCGAGACCGGGCGCGGCGCATCGGCCAGCATTTTGCCGTCCTTGTTGCTCACATCGACTTCTGCATCCATCGACAGGCCCACGCGCAACGGGTTGTCGGCAATCTGTTTCGTGTCCAGCGTGATGCGAACCGGCACGCGCTGCACTACCTTGATCCAGTTACCGGTCGCGTTTTGTGCGGGCAGCAGCGAGAAGGCGGCGCCGGTACCGGCACCCAGGCCGGCAACCGTGCCCTTGTATTCAACTTTTTTGCCATACAGGTCAGCCAACAAGGTGACGGGCTGGCCGATGCGGATGTTGCGCAGCTGGACTTCCTTGAAGTTGGCATCGACCCATACATTTTTCAGCGGGATGATGGACATCATGGGTGTGCCGGCGGCAACGCGCTGGCCGAGTTGCACCGTGCGCTTGGCGACGTAGCCGTCAACCGGCGCAGGCATGGCGGCTCGCTGTGTGGCCAGGTAGGCCTCGCGCACCTTGGCCGCGGCCATCAGCACGCTGGGATGCTGTTCAATGCTGGTGCCTTCGGTCAGGGACTGGTTGCTACTGAGCTGTTCGCGAGCAGCAACGACGCCAGCCTGCGCAGCAGCCAGCGCGCTTTTGGCATTGGCGAGTTGTGTCTCCGAATGGTTGAGTTCTTCTTTTGACACGGCGCCGTTGCCCGTGAGCGACTTGCGGCGGTTCAGGTCATCTGTCGCGCGAAGGATGTCGCTCTGCGCGCGGGTCACATCGGCGTCGCGCAGGGTAATTTGGGCGGCCAGCGTGCCGTTGTTCGCATACAGCGTGCGGACCTGACGGACAGCGCCTGCAAGCGCAGCTTCAGCCTGATCCAGCGCCACTTTGGCATCAGCCGGATCAAGCTGCACCAGCGGCTGCCCAGCTTTCACAAAATCAGTGTCGTCAGCCATGATGGCCATGACGGTGCCGCCAATTTGCGGCGTGATCTGGATCACATTACCCTGCACATAGGCGTTGTCGGTGGACTCGTAATGGCTGGCCACCAGGTATTCATAGGCTGTCCAGCCAAGGCCTGCCACCACCACCACGCTGGCCAGCGCAGTCAAGGCTTTTTTGCGTTTCGGGTTACCTGCTGGTACGGCTGCCGTTTCGTTTGCGAGGCTGGGGGAGGAGGATTGTGGTGCGTTCATGGTGCGTGTGATGAAGGGTTTGTCTGATGCCGGTCGGCTGTGCAAATGCAAATATGAAACTATGGAAAGCTGAAGGCGTATTAGTGGACTACAAGCACTTTTTTAGTGGTAAAAGTGCCGCTAGCTACCGTATTTTCTGCGCCTACAGCTACAGTTTTTGTAGCAGATGCTGTGACGTTGGCAGCCTGTGGCAATGGCGCGGGTGAATATCCGCCACCCAGCGCGCGGATCAGGGCGACCTGTGTATCCAGCGCACGGGCTGCAAGGTCCACGGCCCCGCGGCGCTGGGCCAGCACGCTGCTTTCGGCTGTCAGCACATTGATGTAGTTGCCCAAGCCGGCCTTATAACGCTGCACGGCGATCTCGTAGGCGCCTTCAGCTGCTGCTGCTGCTGCGCGCTGCTCGGTTTGCTGGCGGCCAATCGCCTGCATCGAGGCTACCTGGTCGGCCACATCACGCACGGCATCCAGCACGGCGGCGTTGTAGCTCTCGACAGCAGCGTCCAGGTCGGCGGATTTAAAGCGCAGGTTGGCGCGCAGCCGGCCAGCGTCAAAGATCGGCAGGCGCAAGGCCGGGCCAACTCCCCACTGTTGGCTGCCAGAGTCAAACAGACGGCTCAAGCCAATGCTCGAGAAGCCGGCAAAAGCCACGAGATTGATGTTGGGATAAAACTGCGTCTTCGCATTCGCCACATCCTTGACGGACGCCTCAACACGCCAGCGCGCGGCGGTGATGTCGGCCCGACGGCCCAGCAGATCAGCGGGTATGGCCGCGGTGAGCGCTATATTTTTAAGCGCATCCTGCGCCGGTGGAATGATTGCCAGCGCGATGTCGGGCTGGCCGACCAACGCACCCAGTGCGTTGCGCGTCAGCGCCATCTGCTCCTGCAGTGACTCCAGCTGCAGGCGGGCTTCAGGCAGACCGCCTTCGCTTTGGCGCAGCTCCAGGCGGGTGTCCAGCCCCGCGTTGACGCGGTCCTGCACCAGCTTGAGGGTTTCCTGGCGCTGAGCCAAGGTGCGGCGCGCCACGCTGACCTGCTCGTTCAGGCGAGAAAGCTGAAAGTAGCTGCGCACCACATTGCTGGCCAGCAGCACTTTGGCGGCCTGCGCATCGGCTTCGGCAGCGTGGACGCTGCCCAGTGCTGCGTCCAGTGCGGCGCGGTTTTTACCGAAAAAATCAAGCTCCCAGCTGCCGTTGAACTGGGCCGTGCCGGTTTCGCGGACGGTGCCCGCCAACGGCGGCGGCACCAGGCCGTTGCTGGTGAAACGCTGGCGCGTCGCATCCAGCTGGGCATTGACCTGAGGCAAACGGGCAGCATCAGCAACTTCAGTCACGGCTTGCGCACGGGCGAGGCGCGATTGCGCAAGTTTGAGGTTGGGGCTGGATTGCAGTGCGCGGGCGACCAGCTGGTTGAGCTGTTCGTCGCCAAAGTCTCGCCACCATTCAGCGCTCACTGCCGCCGGCTCTACCGTTGCAGCCGCAACGGGCAAGCCCAGCGATGCAGCATCGCGCAATGCGGCTTTTGACTTGATGCCCGACATGTCGGCACAACCGGTGATGCCGGTGGCGATCAGGCCACAGGCAAGCACGCCGGCAGCCGCCACGATGGCCATGCGGGCCGACGCACGCCACACGGGCAAGGAGTTCGTGGCGTGGTCAGGTACATCCTTGGCACCTGAAAAATCGGTGAAATTATCGGACGGGCTGCCGTGCAGGACGGAATCAAGCTTGTTTTTCATTGTCTGCTGACGAATTGTTTGAAGAGGTGTGTGATTGTTTTTCACTGGCCGCATTGAGCGTATGTGCGGTATCGAGAATCCGGCGTAAATAGCCTTTGAGGACTTGCCATTCCTCAATCGAAAATCCTGCCAGGTGGGTGTTTTGCACGTGGCAAAGAATCTTGGGAACTTGCCCGGCTGCGGCGCGGCCGGCATCGGTCAGTTCAAGATTCACGACGCGCCGGTCGTCTTTAGAGCGCACACGAACGCAGAGCTGCTTGGCTTCCAGGCGGTCCAGCATTCGCGTCATTGAGCCGGCATCCAGATCGCATTCGCGTGCCAGTTCGGCCACGGTTGAGGCTGTACCCATGTGCAGCTTCAGTAACGGCATCCACTGGGCGTTGGTCAGGCCGGTAGCTTCCATTTCGCGGTCTATGCCCTGCCCCACCAGGGAAATAATGCGGCGAATCAGATACCCAACGCTATCCTCGGGGCAATAGCCTTCGGTGCGATAAAACTCGACAGCTTTGGCGGCTGCTAGCGGATCGGCAAGAAAGCCTGGCACAAGGACGTCGCCCGCTTTTTCGTTGACCACGCTGTTTGTCTTGCCTGCTAATTTATTGTTTGAAACCATGGAGCGAATAATACATGCCTAAGCAAATATTGTCAAGGCTGTGTTTGCGCCGGCAGTTTTGTAGCTAAACTCGCTGCATGGTCACTTCTTCCCCCATCGCGCCCAGGGCGCTGTCCCGCGACAACGCGCCCAAAGGCTCGCCGCGCTCCCTTTCCGGTCTGCTTCCTTTTTTGCGCCCTTACTGGGGCCGCATCGCACTTGCCGGGGTTTTTCTGGTGATGGCTGCGGTGGCCACACTTGTGTTTCCGCTGGCGCTGCGCGGTCTGATTGATGGCGGCCTCGTAAGCGCCGACACCAGCGCAGCAGCCAAAGGCGCGCAGTTGCTGGGCCTGCGCAATCACTTTTTTGAACTGTTTGGCGTCGCTGCGGCCCTCGGCCTCTTTTCTGCGGGCCGGTTTTACACCGTCAGTTGGCTGGGCGAGCGCGTTACGGCAGACCTGCGCAACGCCGTCTATTCACACGTCTTGCGCCAGAGCCCGGAGTTTTTTGAAACCACGCAAACCGGCGAGGTACTGAGCAGATTAACCGGCGACACCACGCTGGTGCAAACGGTGGTCGGCTCATCGCTGAGCATGGGCCTGCGCAATGCGGTGATGGGCGTCGGCGCGCTGGGCATGCTGGTCTATACCAACCCCTACCTCATGGTGCAGGTAGGCGGTGTGCTGGTGCTGATCGTTGCGCCGTCGGTGTGGTTTGGCCGCCGTGTGCGCAAGCTGTCGCGCGCCAGCCAGGACCGCGTGGCCGACTCCAGCGCCATTGCAGCTGAAGTGCTGAACGCCATACCGGTCGTTCAAAGCTATACCGCCGAGGGCCGCGAGGCCGCGCGCTTCAATGTCTCGACGACCAACGCTTTTAACGTGGCGATTCGCCGCACCAAGGCGCGTTCGGTGCTGGTGGCCTTCATCATCATCGCCACTTCTGCTGCGCTGTTGTGGGGCCTGTACCAGGGCACGCAGGCCGTCATGCGCGGCGACATCACGGCAGGCCACCTGGGCCAAACCGTGGTCTATGTGATCATCCTGGCCAGCGCCGCCGCCGTGCTGGGCGAGGTCTATGGCGACCTGCTGCGCGCTGCTGGTGCCACGGAGCGCCTGATGGAGCTGCTGGAAACCCGCTCCAGCATCAATTCACCATCAAATCCGGCTCCTGCCCCCGTCATCCGGACGGGCAGTGCTATCAAATTCGAAGCAGTGACATTTAACTACCCTTCTCGCCCGCTGCAGGCGGCACTCAGCAATTTCAGCATGAGCGTCGCACCGGGCGAGACCGTGGCGATTGTCGGGCCCAGCGGGGCCGGCAAAAGCACGGTGTTCCAGCTGCTGCTGCGCTTTTATGACCCGGCCTCCGGCCGCATCGAGCTGGATGGCGTGGCAACGCGTGACCTGTCACTTGAAGACCTGCGCCAGCGCGTCGGCATCGTGCCGCAGGACGCGGTGATCTTTTCAACCAGCGCGCTGGAAAACATCCGCTATGGCAAACCCGGTGCCACCGATGATGAAGCCAAAGCCGCAGCCAAGGCCGCTTTTGCCGATGAATTCATCAAGGCCCTGCCCGAGGGCTACGACACTTTTCTGGGCGAACGCGGCGTGCGTCTGTCTGGCGGGCAACGTCAGCGCATCGCCATAGCCCGTGCGGTGCTGAAAAACTCGCCCCTGCTGCTGCTTGATGAGGCCACCAGCGCGCTTGACGCCGAAAGCGAACGCATGGTGCAGGCCGCCCTTGAATCGGCCATGCGCAACCGCACCACACTGGTCGTGGCACACCGGCTGGCCACGGTGCAGCAGGCCGACCGCATACTGGTGCTTGACCACGGCAAGCTGGTCGAACAAGGCACGCACGCCGAGCTGGTCAGCCGGGGCGGCGTGTACGCGCGGCTGGCGGCGCTACAGTTCACAACCTGACCTGTCAAAATACGCCCTGCTCCGGTAAAAAACCGGCCACATGCAGCTCCTGAAAACCGCCTCCACAGCCATCACTCCTGACTACCAAGCCATTCCATGACGACCACCACCACGATCAAGCAGGCCGACCTCATTGAGTCGGTCGCTGCCGCCCTGCAGTTCATCAGCTACTACCACCCGGCCGACTACATCGCCCACCTGGCGCGCGCCTATGAGCGCGAACAAAGCCCCGCGGCAAAAGACGCGATTGCGCAGATTCTGACCAACAGCAAGATGAGCGCCACCGGCCACCGGCCGATTTGCCAGGACACCGGCATCGTCAATGTGTTTTTGAAAGTCGGCATGGACGTGCGCTGGGACGGCTTCACAGGCTCCATCGACGACGCCATCAACGAAGGCGTACGCCAGGGCTATAACCATCCCGACAACACCTTGCGCGCGTCTGTCGTGGCCGATCCGCACTTTGACCGAAAAAACACCAAAGACAACACGCCAGCCGTCATCTTCACCGAGATCGTCCCCGGCAACACGGTGGAAGTGACCGTAGCAGCCAAGGGCGGCGGCAGCGAGAACAAAAGCAAGATGGCCATGCTTAACCCGGGCGATTCGATTGTTGACTGGGTGCTTAAAACCGTGCCCACCATGGGCGCCGGCTGGTGCCCGCCCGGCATGCTGGGCATAGGCATAGGCGGTACCGCGGAAAAAGCCGTGCTGATGGCCAAGGAAAGCCTGATGGACGACCTTGACATGTATGAGCTGCAGGCTAAAAAAGCCTCCGGTGCCGAGCTGACCAAGGTCGAAGCCCTGCGCATCGAGCTGATGGAAAAAGTCAACGCGCTGGGCATTGGCGCACAGGGTCTGGGCGGCCTGACGACCGTGCTCGACGTCAAGATCAAGATGTACCCGACGCATGCAGCCAGCAAGCCGGTGGCGATGATCCCCAATTGCGCCGCCACACGTCATGCGCACTTTGTCATGGATGGCAGCGGCCCTGTTTACCTTGACCCGCCTTCACTCGACCTGTGGCCGAACGTCAACTGGACGCCAGACTATGTCAAGAGCAAGAAGGTTGACCTCAACACTTTGACGAAAGAAGAAGTTGCCAGCTGGAAACCCGGCCAGACTTTGTTGCTCAACGGCAAAATGCTGACCGGCCGCGACGCCGCGCACAAACGCATTGCCGACATGCTGGCCAAAGGCGAAAAGCTGCCGGTTGACTTCACCAACCGCGTCATTTATTACGTTGGCCCGGTTGACCCGGTCAAAGGCGAAGCAGTGGGCCCTGCCGGTCCGACCACCAGCACCCGCATGGACGGCTTCACCGAAATGATGCTCGCGCAAACCGGCCTGATCTCGATGATCGGCAAGGCCGAACGCGGTCCGGTAGCCATTGAAGCCATTAAAAGACACCAGAGCGCCTATTTGATGGCGGTCGGTGGCGCCGCTTACCTGGTGTCCAAAGCCATCAAGCACGCCGAAGTGGTGGGCTTTGCCGACATGGGCATGGAAGCGATTTACGAGTTTGACGTGGTCGACATGCCGGT
>JANYFF010000265.1 GCA_025362825.1 Polaromonas sp.
CCCTGCCCTGCTCGCCCGGCTTTCGGCCGCTTCGGACTCGGGCTCGGGCTGGCCAGTGCCTTGTCGTCGCGCGCGTTCATTGAGCGAGCCGCGACAGCGCGGCGGCCAGGTTGATGCGGGCCTGCGCTTCGAGCAGCTCGAATGCGTGCTCGCCGTGGTACAGCCGCGGTCGGTCGAGGAAGCTCTGCAGGACCTGCGCCCTCGCCTCCTGATACCGGAAACCGGGCACCCACGCGTACTCCTTGCGCACGTCCTGGTCGTAGCGCTCGAAGCGTTCGGGCGGACTGCCGAGGATGGACAGGTCGATGTCGACGAGCAGCTGCGCGTCGGGGCCCAACCCCAACGCGGCCGGCGCGTCGTGCTGCGTGGCCATCACCAGATCGTGGACGCGCTGCGCGGTGTCGCTGTCGGCACCGGCGCGCACGAGCGACCGGGCCGCCCAGGCAGCGCTGTTCAGTTCGTTGCTTCCCGACACTGGCGCCTGCGGGTCGTAGATGGCGTCGTGGAACCAGAGCGCGATCGCGACCTCGCCGGCGCGCAAGCAGTGCTCGCGCCAACGCGCCCACAGCGCCAGGCACTCGCGCAGGTGCCGCTGGTCGTGATAGTGCCGCTGTGGTTCGGACCAGGCCGTCATCAGTTCGGCCTGCAGGCCCACTGGAGCAGGCCGGCCAAGCGCCGACCAGGCCGCGGCCCACGTCGCGTCGAGCGCGGCGTCGTCGAGCGGGGTCGGGTAGCTATCAGTCACCAGGGTGGCCGATGGTCACTGCGCCTCGGGCCACTTCAGGCCCCACTGCTCGATCACCGCCCTTCCCTCCCCAAATTCGCCGCCGGTCGCCGTCGGGCACCAGGCTGTGCAGGTCGGACTGGCCCCAGCGCAGCGCGTCAATGACAGCAGCATGTCGTCGCTGATCGCTTCGTCGACCGCGCGCCACTCGAACAGATCGAAGGGGAAAGCCTCGCCGTTGTAGATTGCGGCGATGAACAGCGCGACGCGCCTGACCTGGCCGGAGTCGCGGGTTTCGGCGAGTTGCAGCAGCCGCTGGAAGGCATGGCCGCCCTTCGCGGTGGCCTCGCCCTTGCGCAGCACCATCCGCTGCATGTCGTCGTTGATGTCGAGCGGGCCTGCCATCGCAGTTCTCCTTACGGATCAAGCACTTGGGCGATTGTCTCCTGGCGAATGCCGATTTGTCACCCATTTTTTGGCATCGTGATAAGGATACTTATCATGTATTGAAGCGATGGGCGAACACATCCCTTCTTCGTGCCTTCCAGCCCTTGGTCACTAGCGATCGGGTTCAGTTGAGCTGTGTGGGCTGAGGCGTACAACCACCGACGGCCCGCGCCCTTACTGCTGCCGATCCGCTGCAACGGTGAACATCACCAGGTCCATCTCGCTGGGTTCCTTCCACCCTCTGCCGTGCTGTGCAGTTGCGTACACGTCGAGTACGACCATGCTGATCAGGGGCGACTCCCAGTCGCGGTTGGCCACCCTTTTGCGCATCGCCGGCGTCGCGATTGACCATTGCATGATCGTCGGCGCCGCCTCGTCAATCCACTTGGCCTTTTCGTCTTCCGCGAGTGCCGAAAACTCGGCACGGATCTGCTTCTGACGGTTAGCCTTCCAGGCCTCTACGAGCTCTAGCTGCTCGCGCTTGGGATCGACCTTGGGCACTGGCCGCTCTTCTGCCGCCGACAATGGCCCTGGCGCACCCCCGTCGGGAAACCGGTTAGCCAGCACAGCTTTCAGGTAGCCCCCGCGGTTCATGATCTTGGCGGCGCTTGGGTCGCTGATGTATGCCTCCATCGCATCCAGGCCTTCCGTGACCTTGAGCGCTCCGTACTTTGCAGTCAGGACGTCCAGATCCACCTCCCGTACGCCCAACTTCGCCGCACGCATCACCAGCGTCAGGTCCGCGGCGTCGGGAATCTTGGCCTTCTCTCTGGCCTTTCGTGCGACCTTGAACTGCACCGCGTGCAGCGTGGCGTGTTCGCGGTGCTCGATCAGCTCGACCTCGATCTCGGTTTCCTCGTTGATCTCGGCGACCGCCGGCATCAGCAACTCGTTCTTGAACTTGCGGAACTCACGCGGCTTGATGCCACCGCCCTCACGAAGCACACGCGTCCAGAACTCAGGCTCGTGCCGGCTGGTAAGCCCCCCTGGACTGTCCTTGTAGCGGGCGCAGATCTCGTACAGCGCAACAGCCGTGTAGGTCGACAACTTCGCGATGGAATTCAACTCGATCTGGGCCCATCGCTCCGGGCTGATGAGTTGCTCCTTGATCGATGGCGGGTAATACCAGGTCACCCAGGCTTCACCGCCGCGGATGTACAGGCGCGCCTCAGCAAGCAAGGGAAATGTCCGCGCTTCATCGGTGACCTTCTCTGGCGCTGCCGCTTCAAATCCTTCGAGCAGCATGCTCCCCTGCTCACTGGCCGCCAGCGGTCGCCAGACGACTGTCGTCTGCACCATCTGCTCGATGTATCGCTGCACCCGCTCAGATGCTTTGGTCGTTGATCCATAGCCGCGCAGGATGGCGCTCACGGGGCTCGTGTAGCCGCCATCGGGCGCAGATGGTCCGCGCTGCGCGATCCACAACATCACGTCGTAGGCCTTGCGCCCAGTCACCGTCAACGCCATCGTCAGCGGCTCGATGGCGAGCGCGAAGACTGACTTGCTGAGCGTCCCACCTGCGTTGGACGCCATGGGCTGAAGCGGTGTTAGTGGCGCCTTTCTGACTGCGGACATGCCGTGAGTTTACGTCCAAGGGCTCCGGACATCTCGCTGACTTGCGCAAGTGAGCGTCGAAACGTATCCCTGCGGGGATGCGGCGGGGCATGCGCTTCGCGGCAGCAACTCAAGCCACACTTGCCGGACACCCCTTCGCTTGCCGCTTTGGCCGGTGGTTGTGGATATATGCCGCCACAGATTGCGGACGGCAGCCACAGTTGCCGGACAGGATTGCCACGGTTGCCGGACCGCTGCGCCACACCTGGCGGACGCCATTGCCACGGTTGCTGGACAGAAATCGCGCCAAGTCCTTGATTCAGCTAAGAAAAGCCGACCGCAAAGTATCTAAAGTTCTCAAGGATAGTGAAGATCAGGACCTGACTTATCCACAGACACCGAAAACCAAGGGGCGTCCGGCAAGTGTGGCAATTACGTTGGTTGCATCTTCTATTTGTAGGTTCCACCTTAAAGCGCGCTCTGAACCTACAATGCCAGCTAAACCAGTGTTGGAGCCTACGTGACGAACATCCTTGTCGAGGGACGCGAGCAAGTTGAACTAGCAGATATCGGTGTACAAGCCGAACGTGCGAAGAAGATACTTGCGAAGGTTAGGAAGGCGATGTTAGCGCCGAACGCGCAAAAGGAGCCTCCGCACTTCTCCCCGGCACAGCTAGGCGCGCTAGTCAATCTGGACACCCGACAGATCGACTATCGGGCCAAGAAGGGAGGAACATTCCCAGCCGGCGGCCTGAATTCGGCCGGAACCCGTCGTGAATTCAGTCTGCCTGACGTGCGCAAGTGGACGCGAGAGTTGCGGACCACTCGAATGCGTCCGGCCGGTGCCGAGGCAATCACCGTTGCTGTGGCCAACTTCAAAGGCGGCGTGACCAAGACGACAACCGCTGTGACGCTTGCCCAAGGTCTGAGCATCCGTGGCCACAAGGTTCTGGTCATCGACTGCGATCCGCAAGGGAGCCTCACGACCCTCTTTGGCATCCTTCCCGACGCCGAGGTCGAGGCCGAGCACACGATCCTGCCGCTCTGCTTGGGCGAGCAAGAGAGTGTCGAATACGCGATCCGGTCGACTTACTGGGATGGCATCGACCTGATACCGGCGACCTCGGTGCTGTTCAGCGCCGAGTTCGCGCTGCCAGGCCGGCAGCGGGATGAAGGTCAGCGCTTTCAGTTCTGGAACGTGCTGCACTACGGCATCGAGCAGGCGCGCCAGAACTACGACGTGATCATCATCGACACCCCCCCTGCCCTTTCGTACGTCACCATCAACGCCATGATGGCTGCCGACGGGATCATCACGCCTCTGCCGCCCAACGCACTTGACTTCGCGTCGAGCGTTCAGTTCTGGGACTTGTTCTATGACCTGACGAAGGAGCTGGTGGCACGCGGCAAGTCCAAGCGATTCGAGTTTGTCGATGTGTTGTTGTCCAAGGTGGACGCGAGCGACATTGCCACCAACGTTGTTCGAGAGTGGATCAGTGCTGCCTACGGTTCAAAGGTGTTGCCCATCGAGATCCCGAAGACGGCAACCGCAGCGACAGCAAGTGCCGAGTTTGGGTCGATTTACGACATGAAACCCGGATCGGCCGGTAGCCGAACCATCAAGCGTGCAGTGGACGCCTACGACCAGTTCGTCGAAATCGTTGAAGCACAAATGGTCAGCGCCTGGCTGAGGCAGGTCACAAAGCCGGAGGACACGGAATGAGCAAGCTAACAGACAAGGCCAAGAGCATCAGCTTCGAGGATGACGACGACACGCCGGCGGCTGCGCCTGTGCCCGTAGACCGTCCACGTACCGCGATGGGCGCCATCTCCGCTTCGATCGCGATGGGTCGAGGGGTGGAGGCAGAAAACCGCGACTTGCGCGCGAAGCTTGAACGGTTCGAGGACGCGACAGTCGTCGAGTTTCTTGACCCGAAACGCATTCGGCCTAGTCGCTTTGCGAACCGGCATGAGTTGTCGTTCGCTGGCACTGAGTTCGAAGGACTGAAGGCTGAGATCCAGGCGGCTGGCCGGAACGTGCAGCCGATCAAGGTTCGGCGGGTAGGGCAGGGCGGTGACGGTCGCGACGAGTACGAAATAGCGTTCGGGCACCGCCGGCACCGCGCCTGCTTGGAACTTGGCTTGCCTGTCGCGGCGATCATCGAAGAGCTCACCGATGCCCAACTCTTCACTGAAATGGAACGTGAGAACCGTGAGCGGCAAGATCTGTCGCCGTGGGAGCAGGGCGTCATGTACAAGCGCGCCATCGATGACGGCTTGTTCCCTTCACTCAGAAAGCTGGCCGCGTCCATCGGGGCTCAGGTGGGTAACGTCAGCACTGCAATCCAGCTGGCGTCCTTACCTTCCGACGTGGTCGATGCGTTCCCGAGTCCGCTGAGCCTGCAGTTTCGATGGGGCACCGCTCTGAAGGCCGCGATCGACAAGAATCCCGAGGA
Source organism: Polaromonas sp. (assembly GCA_025362825.1). Lineage (GTDB taxonomy): Bacteria > Pseudomonadota > Gammaproteobacteria > Burkholderiales > Burkholderiaceae_C > Polaromonas. The sequence goes on from JANYFF010000265.1 coordinate 5,182, forward strand.
AATGGTGGCGCATGCGCGGGATCTCGCTGCGATGAATCCGAAGCTGCCGGCCAAGGAAGTTCTCGCGCGGCTCACTGGCGTGGGTGCTTCGACAAAGCGCGAGGCTCCGGCGCAGCTCACATCGAAGGGGAAGGTCGTTGGTTCCTGGGACAAAGACCCCAAGGGCAACGTCTCGGTTCAGATCAAGGCTGGTAGTTTGCCTGCTGCCAAAGAGAAGCGGTTGCGCGAGTTTCTGGAGAAGCTGTTCGATTGAGCTTTTGCGAATGAGACAGAGATTCAAGGGGGCCGTCGGCCCCTTTGTTTTTGGCTGTTCTACCGTAGAACGGCCACCAAAACTTGCGAGATCCCGCCCAGCCGGGTTGCGCTCCGCGATGTCCGTTCTACCGTAGAACACCCAGATCGCCCGCTTTTGCCACTTCGATTGTCTTGCCGATAGCCCTACATGAATGTACTATGATTGACATACATGGAGGTGTGTATGTCCCAAGCCCAAGAGCCCGTCACGATCAGCATCCGCGCCAAAGCAGGGCAGCGCGACCTAATCGACCAGGCCGCCGACCGCCTAGGCCGCAGCCGCTCGGACTTCATGCTCGAAGCCGCCTGTAGGCAGGCCGAGGACGTGCTGCTCGATCAGACCTACTTCGCTCTGGATGCGAAAGGCTTTACTGCGTTCCAGGACATGCTCGACAACCCTCCCGCGCCCACTGACCGCCTGCGCCGCACCCTCAAGGCCCAAGCGCCCTGGGCGGCTGCGGCAACGGCAGCGAAGACAGCGAGTCGCAGCGGAAAGTGACCGTGCCGATGATCTCGGCACCGCAGCCGCTGAGCGAAGCACATCAAGTAGTCGACTTCGACTCTGGTGAGCCGTCACTGGACGACTGGCTCAAGCGGAGAGCGGCGAAGAACCAAGCCAATGGCTCGTCGCGCACGTACGTTGTTTGCGACGGCAAGGCCGTGATCGGCTACTACTGCCTCGCGGCCGGCGCAATCGGGCACTCGGACGCTCCATCCCCGATGACTCGAAACCGGCCGGACCCGATACCTGTGCTCGTTCTCGGCCGTTTGGCGATCCACAAGGATCACCATCTGAAGGGCATCGGCACCGCGCTACTGAACGATGCAATCCGGCGTGCGATTCAGGCCGCCGAG
>JANYFF010000347.1 GCA_025362825.1 Polaromonas sp.
TGGGGTTCTTTTTGTCGCGTCCCATGGTCCACGGCCCGATCAGGGCAGGCTCGGGCTCGCCATCCTTGATCATGGCCACGGCCCAGCCGTCATCGTCTTCGTTCTTGAGGACTTTGGCCGTCCAGCCGTCGCCGCACCACAGGCGCGGCTCCTGTGTTTTTGCGTCGTCTGAAGGAGAAGTGAAATCAGTCAAGGGGGCCGGCCAGATTGAGGGAAAGAGGCGAGATTCTAATCGCCGCGCCCTCGCTGACGGCTTGTCAGGACTAAAGCCCCAGATCACTCAGACCCGGGTGGTCGTCCGGACGGCGGCCCAGGGGCCAGCGAAACTTACGATCAGCCTCCTTGATGGGCAGGTCGTTGATGCTGGCATGGCGCACATCCATCAGGCCATTGGCATCGAACTCCCAGTTCTCATTGCCGTAGGACCTGAACCAGTTGCCGGCATCGTCGTGCCATTCATAGGCGAAACGGACGGCTATGCGGTTGGCACTGAAGGCCCATATTTCCTTGATCAGGCGGTAGTCCAGCTCGCGCTCCCATTTGCGCGATAGCAGGCCGACGATCTGGTCCCGGCCCGTCACAAATTCGGCGCGGTTGCGCCATTTGCTCTGCGCGGTGTATGCCATCGACACTTTTTGCGGGTCGCGGTTGTTCCAGCCGTCTTCGGCGGCACGCACCTTTTGCACAGCGGTTTCAAAAGTAAAGGGCGGCAGCGGTGGCCTGGATTCCATGGCGAGTCCTCCTGTATGAATTGACTGAATGAGTAATGGCGTTAATCAAGTAGACAGCATGGTCTGCCCGGGCGATTCTGGCACGAAGTAGACAGACCTGTCTACAATCAAGCATGCCTGCAATTAAACCAGCTGACACCAGCCTTGCAGGACTGTCTGCGCGCGAACGTATCCTGGTCACCGCGCATGACCTCTTTTACAGCCAGGGCGTGCGCGCCACCGGCATCGACAGCATCATTGCCGCATCAGGGGTGGCAAAACTGACTTTTTACCGGCATTTCCCTGCCAAGGATGTACTGGTCACGGCGTTTGTTGACTACCGGCACGAGCGCTGGATGGCCTGGTTTATTGATGCGCTTGGCCGGCATGGGGCAATAGAAGGCGGCGGCTTTGCGCCGCTGGTCAGAGCCGTGAAGGAATGGTTTGACCAGCCTGCCTTTCGTGGCTGCGCATTTATAAACTTGGTAGCTGAGCTGGGTGAATCACAGCCCGAAGTACTGGCTATTGCGAAACAGCACAAAAATGACATGCTGCAAGTCGTCACCGCCCTGTTGCCAGGTAGCCCAGACCGCCACGCCATAGCCAGCGCTGCTGCGCTGGCGATTGACGGCGCCATCGTGCGGGCACAAATGGACTCAGGACAAAAAAAATCAGCACTCGACGGCTTGTGTCAGGTGCTGATGGCTCTTGAAAATGCTGTGGTGGCCGGCATCCACCCCGCTTGAATAGCCGGATGTGGGCCTCCTAGAAAACGCCAACCAGCATCAGGATCAGTACAACGCTCAGGGGTACGCCGAGTAACCAGGCAATAACAGGCATGCTGTGCTCCTTTGAAAGAATGAACCTTCACGGTAGCAATAAATGCTTGTCAACGCTGCGGGCAGAGGGCTCAAGAGCAGGTAGGGTCACGCTTACAACCGGCGCAGCCTCAAGCACAATGCTGCATCAACAAAAAACACAGGAGCTTTCATGATTCTCGAACACGCCGACATTCGCATCCATCCGGGCCAGCAGGCAGCTTTTGACGAGGCCATCAAGCGCGGCGTCGAAACCGTAATTTCAAAAGCCAAGGGGTTTGAGGGCTACAGCGTCAACAAGGGCATTGAAAGCCCGGAGCGCTACATCCTGCAGATTTTCTGGAGCACACTGGAAAACCACACGGTTGACTTTCGCCAGTCACCAGAGTTTGCCAACTGGCGCGCCATTGTGGGTCCGTTTTTCGCCGGTCCGCCAACGGTGGAGCATTTCACGCTGGTAGCCGCTTCCGCCTGAGTAGCGCCGGCTCAGGACGCGTCTTCGTGTCCTGCAACAAGCTTGCGTAGCAAAACTGAAAGCTGGGCGCTTTCATCGGCGCTAAGGGGGCCGACGATTCTTTGCTGGGCCCGTATCACGGCGCGTTTCATTTTTATTGCAACGCCCTCGCCTTCCGGCGTGGTCCACAACAACTTGCGCCGCTTGTCCCCGGGATCGGCTTCGCGCTTGACCCAGCCCTTGGCCTCCAGCCGACCTATCACTGAGCCAAATGTTGCAGGGTCAAAAGCAACCCTTCCCGACAGGGTAATCTGGTCTTCGCCGGGGTCGTCCATCAGCGCGTTGAGAATGGCAAATTGCACCGGCGTCACATCGAAAGTGGCGGTTTCTTCCATGAAGATGGCCACTGCGACCTGTTGCGCCCGACGAATCAGGTGGCCGGGTGCCTCACCAAAATTAAAACTTTTTACCATACCTGAGTTTAAAGGGCCTTTTTCGGGGGTGTCTGAGCGCGCTTCACGTTCGTAGCTCAGGGTATCTACCGAGATCAAATGTAATATGTATACTTACCATCACGCAGAATACAGAGGCATGCAGCCGGTCACATTTCCCATGCCGGCAGCGTTCAGCGGGAATTGCGTAAGCAGATGTTCCGGAGCCGCCCTGACCGCCGGATTTACAGGTCTGAAGAGGATGTATGACGAAATCAAGCCGTCAAAACTGTTCCAATAAGCGTTCTCTATTTGACCGGGAAACTTTCATGAAAAAACTGGCTTCGTTATCTTCTTCCGCAACGCGACGTTCTGCGTTGCTCCGGACATTCAGCACTACCGTATTGATAGCAGCATGCGCCCTACCTTTGGGCGCTGCAGCTCAAAAAACTATTAAAAGAGCAGATGCTGATGCAACCTGGCCAACCAAGGCCGTGCGCATACTTGTGGGATTTCCGGGCGGCTCAACACCCGACATTGCAGCGCGCATCCTGGCCGAGCCACTGTCCAAGGCGCTGGGTCAACCCGTCATCATTGAGAACAAGCCCGGTGCATCAGGCAACATCGCCGCCGACCAGGTCGCCAAGGCCACCGACGACCACACCCTCGGTGTCGTCATCAACGGCAACCTGACCTCTGCCAAGCTGCTGTACCCCAAGCTGCCGTACGACCCGGCAAAAGACTTCACCCCGATCTCGCTGCTGGCCACGGCACCGTTGGTGTTGGTTGCACCTGTTAACCTGCCTGGCGGTACTGCATTTTTTGCTGCAGCCCGCAATGCCGGCAGCAAATGGAACTACGGCTCGGTCGGCAACGGTTCCGTCGGGCATTTGGGCATGGAATTGCTTAAGTCCAAAGCCGGTGACCTTGCAGCGGTGCACATCCCCTACCAGGGCAATCCGCAAGTTGTGACTGCGTTGCTGGGCGGCCAGATTCAGATGGCGTTGATCCCGCCTGGCATTGCCGTCCCACAAATCAAGGCCGGCAAGCTCAAAGCTATCGGCCTGACCAGCGGCCGCAGTGCACTGGCGCCAGAGATCCCGCCGCTGGCAGATTCCGATGTACGAAATTTCAATCTCGAAGTCTGGACCGCGCTGGTCGGTCCGTCCAACCTGTCGAAAGCAGCCAAGGCACGCTTGAACCAGGAAGTGTCCAAAATCATCCGCGAAGCCGATACGCGCCAGAAGCTCTTCAATGCAGGCTGGAGCGCGGTGGGCACATCGCCAGACGGCCTGCTGAGCCGCATCCGCAGTGAAACCGCCATCATGGGTGGCATCATTGCGATGCGCGGAATCAAAATAGAGTAAGCATGCTGCCCCCACGGTCACTCACTGCGTGTAGCTCCCTGCCCCCCGAGGGGGCCGTCGCCTGTGGCCCGGCAAAGCCGGTTCCACGGCTGGCTTTGATTTGCCCGCAAGTTCATACCGCTCAGAACCAATTCGCATGAACGCATCCTCCACCTTGAACACCATCACCGAACCCGCTCGCACCTTGCCGGTGTACGGAGAATTCGACGTGGTGGTCATCGGGGGCGGGCCATCCGGCCTGGCTGCCAGTGTCAGTGCTGCGAAGCATGGCGCGCGGGTGCTGCTGGTCGAGCGCTATGGCTTTCTGGGTGGCATGGGCACGGCCGGTGGCGTAACTAATTTTGCTGGCTTGTATGGCCGCAAGAACGGCGAAATGCTGCAGGTGGTGCGTGGGGTAGTGGATGACCTGATGGGCCGCATTGACGCGCTGGGCGGCCTCAATGAGCCGCAAGACGGCATGCAGGGGCGCATACGCGTGCGCTCTTATGACGTGTCTGCCTTCAAGTGCGCGGCCGACCAGATGCTGGTAGCGGCCGGCGTGCAGATTCTTTTTCATGCCTGGGCCGCAGCCGTCGTGATGCAGGGCCAGACCATTGAAGCGCTGGTGGTTGAAACCAAATCTGGTCGCCAGGCGATTCGCGCCCGGCGCTTCATCGATTGCTCGGGCGATGCTGATGTGGCGCAGTTTGCTGGCGTGCCGTTCGAGCTTGGCGACGGGCACGGCAGCGGGCTGTTCCCGACCACCATGTTTCGCCTGGGTCATGTGCAGGCAAAGGAAGCGCTGGCAGCCGTCGGTGAATTCGCCGCCATCAATACCCTGATGGCGCAAAGCCAGGCGCGCTCACCGGGCCGCTACAACTTTCCGCGTGAAGGCGCCATCCTCAGGCCGCAAAAAAATGCCACTGAGTGGCGCGCCAACGTGACCCAGATCAGCAATGCCGGCGGCACGGCGATGGATGCCACAGATGCACAGCAGCTCAGCGATGGTGAACTCGAAGGCCGGCGCCAGATTGCCGAATATTTCAGCTTCCTGCGCCAGGAAGTACCCGGGTTTTCAAACGCCGCCATTGTGGACATTGCCGCCCAAATTGGCATCCGCGAAACGCGGCGCATATGCGGTGAATACGTCCTGACTGGCGAAGACATTCTTTGTTCAGCCACGTTTGCTGACGCTATCGGCATCAATGCCTGGCCGATGGAGCTGCACGCAGCCGGCCGCATCGACTGGCAATTTCCCCACAACTGGGCATCGGATGACGGCCGCGTCTACAACGACCTGCCCTGGCGCATGCTGGTGCCGGTGGGCGTGGACAACCTGCTGGTCGCCGGTCGCTGTGCTTCGATGACGCACGAGGGCCAGTCGGCCGCGCGCGTCAGCGGCGGGTGTTTTGTGATGGGCCAGGCGGCTGGTACGGCAGCCGCACAGCTTGGCGCCGGCCAGGCCTTCAGTCAAACCGATATCGCCCGGCTGCAGACCACCCTGAAACGCGACGGCGTTTACTTTGACGACGGCAAAGCCTGAGGATTGCGCCATGGACATGACACCGCCCACACATCCGGCCACGCCTTTTGGCGTGGATCGCAAACGTTTTTACGACACCATTGCCGCGCACAGCATGACGCCGCTATGGGAAGTGTTGCACGCACTGGTACCTCAGGCCCCGGCTACACCCTGCGTGCCTGCACTTTGGAAGTATGCAGACGTTCATCCTTACCTCATGCAGTCGGGCCAGCTGATCACCGCAGAAGAGGCGGTGCGCCGGGTACTGATTCTTGAAAACCCCGGCTTGCGTGGCCGGTCGTCCATTACTCAGTCGCTTTATGCCGGGCTGCAGGTCATCATGCCTGGCGAGATCGCGCCCAGCCACCGCCACACCCAGAGCGCGCTGCGCTTTGTAATTGAAGGTCACGGCGCCTATACCGCAGTCGATGGCGAACGCACGCAGATGAAACCGGGCGATTTCATCATCACCCCCAGCTGGACATGGCATGACCACGGCCACCAGGGCCGGGTGGAATCGGATGCGCCCGTGGTGTGGCTCGACGGTCTGGACATTCCCATGCTGCAGTTTTTTGATGCTGGTTTTGCCGAGAACGGCCACGCCACGTCGCAGGCCGTCACAAAGCCCGAAGGCATGAGTACACATCGCTACGGAGCCAACATGCTGCCCATGCGCTACGACGCGCCTTTCGGCCGTACGTCCCCCATCTTCAGCTACCCGTACGAGCGCACCCGAGAGGCGCTGCATGAACTCGAAAATCATGCCGATATTGACGCCTGGGACGGCGTCAAGCTGCGCTATGTGAACCCGGCTACCGGCGGCTCGCCAATGCCGACCATGGCTACCTTCATGCAGCGGCTGCCCGCAGGCTTTGAAGGCAAGCCTTATCGCCAGACTGACGGCGCGGTGTTCAGCGTTGTTGAAGGCTCGGGCAGCGTTGACATCCAGGGCGCCGGCAAGACCTGGTCGTTTGACTTCGGTCCGCAAGACCATTTTGTGATCCCGTCGTGGCACACCGCAAAACTGCGTTCGCAGCCAGGCTGTGTGCTGTTCAGTTTTTCAGACCGTCCGGTGCATCAGGCACTGGGCATACACCGAGAGGAAAGATTGCCATGAGTTTTGTCATCACCCCCAGCGAGCGGGTTTCCGTTCCGGTCGTCGGCAGCGCTGACCGCTTCCCGGTCAACCGCATTTACTGCGTGGGCCGCAACTATGAAGAGCATGCCAAGGAAATGGGGTTTACCGGCCGCGAGCCGCCGTTTTTCTTTCTCAAACCGACCGACGCCATCGTCGCGGTTGAAGCCGGCACCATGGGCAGCATCCCCTACCCGCCGCTGACGAACAACCTGCACCATGAAATCGAGCTGGTCGTAGCGATTGGCACGGGCGGCAAGAACATCAAGGCGGCCGATGCGCACAAGCATATTTACGGCTATGCCGTGGGCATGGACATGACGCGCCGCGACCTGCAAACCGAAGCCAAAAAGCAGGGCCGCCCCTGGTGCATCGGCAAGGGTTACGACCATTCGGCACCGATCGGCCCCATCACCCCTGCAGCGCAGGCCGGTGATGTTGCCAACGCAGAAATCTCGCTGCAGGTCGGCGGCAAGGACCGCCAGCGCAGCAATGTGTCCAAGCTGATCTGGAACATTGGCGAAACCATCGAACACCTGACCCAGGCGTGGGAGCTGCAGCCTGGCGACTTGATTTACACCGGTACCCCAGAAGGTGTGGCAGCGGTGGTTTCGGGCGACACCATGGTGGGCAGCGTAAATGGTCTGGTTGAGCTGCGCGTCAAAGTAGCCTGAGCTGAACCGGTCGACAATCGCTTAAACCGGCTGGGGCGCCATCAATGCATGGGCTGAGGCCTGCAGTTGCTGCCTGAACTCGGCCACCGCCTGCGAAACATCCTCAGTCCGCCAAAGCACATAGACATCGCCGTTGAGCTGCCTGTGCGGCAGACTGAGACTGCTGATGCTGACCGCATCGGCACGCAGCAAAGCCAGAGAAGCAGGCACCAGCGCAACGCCCAGGCCCGCCGCCACCAGGTTGAGCGTAGCTGGCACTTCCACCACCTGCTGGACAATCCGCGGCGCAAAACCAGCCCCAACGCAGGCGTCAAACATGCGCCTGGCAAATGACGATGAGTCCACGCGCAAGAACACAAAGTCCTCATCCTTCAGTTCAACCAGGCGCAGCCGTCTGCGCGCTGCCAGCCTGTGACCGGGCGGCAGGGCCACCACCACCGCGTCGCGCCACAGCAGCGCTGCGCTGATCTGCGCATTACCGTGCGGCACCGTCATCGGGTTGCGCGACAGGCACAGGTCCAGCCGCCCGTCGCACAGGGCCTGCAAGTGTTCAGCCGGCGTCATTTCCTTGAGCACGACCTCCAGCGCCGGACGCTGAAGACGAAACTGCTGTACAAATTTTGGGAACGGTCCCAAAAAATGGGAGCCAGCCAGACCAACCTGCACCCGCCCCTGCAAGCCACTGGCCACGCGCTGCACATGGCTCCGCGCCTCGTCCAGCCGGGCAAGCACGGCCTGCGCATGCGGCAGAAATGCCTGGCCTTCCTCACTGAGCGCCACGCTACGGCTGGTACGACGGAACAGGCGTGCGCCCAGTTCGGCTTCAAGGCTGGCTATCTGCAGGCTCAGCGGTGGCTGCGAGACATGCAGCTTTTGCGCCGCGCGTGTGAAGCTCAGTTCTGCTGCCAGTACAGTGAAATAGCGGAGTTGACGGAGTTCCATGGGGGCGATTGATTCGATTTGAGTATGAATATATCTTGAATATGTATTGGTAAGTATGGATCAAAAGTTCAAGAATGCAGCCTTGATTCCCTGAAAGCCATGCAT
>JANYFF010000383.1 GCA_025362825.1 Polaromonas sp.
AGCCCGTTCGCTGGAGCGTGAAGGCCTGAAGACGACCGCACTGCTCGGTGACAAGAGCCAGGACGAGCGCCTGAAGGCCCTCGACGCCTTCAAAAAAGGCGAGGTTGATTTGCTGGTTTGCACCGATGTTGCTGCCCGCGGGCTCGACATCAAGGACGTGCCTGCAGTCTTCAATTTTGACGTGCCTTTCAACGCCGAAGATTACGTGCACCGCATCGGTCGCACGGGCCGTGCTGGGGCTTCTGGCTTGGCGGTTAGCTTTGTGGCTGCCAGCGACCAGCGTCTGGTGGCGGATATTGAAAAGCTCATCAAGACCAAAATCGAACTTGAGCCAATGGAGTTCGACGAAGACCGTCCGCGCATCAGCGAGCAGGGCCGTATCAACGACGGCCGCCGCATGTACCGCGAAAGCGGCGAAGAATCCGGCGAACCGCGTGAACAACGTGAGCGCCGCGAGCCGCGTGAACAGCAGCGCGAGCGCCGTGAACACGCGCCGCACCGCCAGAGCGCAGCGCCGCGGGACCCGTTTTTTGACCAGCCCTACGAAGCCACGGCTACCACTGACACGCAGCCCGCCTGGGACTCTGCTGCCAAGGCCGGTCCTGCACGGAGCGGCGTTTCAGCGAATATCAAGCCGAAGAAAAAAGTCGCTGCGCTGTTCAAGGTCACCGGCTAGGGTCTGGGGCACGATTGACGTGCCGGGCGTGAGCGCGGCTGCCGGCTAACAAACGTTTTCACGCCGTCAGCGCCTGCCTACCGCGGCTTGCGCGGCTGTCTGGTGGCGCGTTTTGATGCAGCTTTCTATGCTACTCGAATGGTCGAATCTTCCGTTCAAGCTGTCCAGCAACCCAGGTCCCGCGCAGCCCCCCGTTTTTCGGCGTTGCGCCGTTTTTACCGCCCGCTCTGGCGTGCAGTGCAGCAATGGATAGAAGCTGATGGCTTGCGCATGAGCGCTGCCATGTCTTTCTACGGAATCCTCAGCCTTGCGCCGCTGCTGGTCCTGCTGGTCGGCGTGCTGGGCTGGTGGCTGGATCGCAGCTTTGTTGAAACCAGCCTGGTGGCGCAAATCCGCAGCGTGATAGGCACGCAGGGTGCTCAGGTCGTGCAGCAAGCCCTCTCCAGCGCCCGCGAGCCGTCGCAGGGCATCGCTGCATCGCTGATTGCATTTGGCCTGTTGCTGTCGGGTGCCACTGGCGTTTTTGCCGAACTGCAGGACGCCTTCGAGCGCTTATGGCGCAATGGCAGTGGCGAAGTGCCGCAACAAAAGTGGTGGTACAGCGCATCATTGCGGCTGCGCGGCATCGCTTACATCCTGGCGTTCGGCTTTCTGCTGTTGGTATCGCTGGTGGTGTCCACGATTCTTGGCGTTTTCTCGGGTTGGGCAGGCAGCTATTTGCCGATCGAAAAAATCGCATACGTCCTCAACGAAGTGGTCTCGTTTTCTTTTTGCGTAGCCTTGTTTGTGGCGCTCATGCGCATGAGCGCCGGTCCCAAACCAGCCTTGGGCTATTTGGTGAGGGGTGCTTCTGCTGGCGCCATTTTATTTGCGGCCGGGAAGCACTTGATGGCTTTTTATCTTTCTACCGCAGCCGTGGTGTCGGCCTATGGCGCGGCAGGGTCGCTGGTTGTGATCCTGATGTGGATCTACTTTTCATCCGCCGTTTTGCTGCTGTCCGCCAGCATGGCACGCGCCTGGGCTGACGAAGCCGCCGCTGCGACGGCTCTGCACCATGCGGGCCCGGTGAAGCAAGAACCGATCGCCCTGAGCTTGTCTGAGGGTTGCGCTGACGCCGACCCTTCTGCAGGCTCGGGACAGGCCAAACTCAGTCCGAACCCAAATTAAGACTTATCGGGCCGGAGCAATAAAGGCGTCAGGCCGATGTGCGGTTAGGTTTTAACGCTTGCTCGCACTTCACCTCAAGCAGTTCAAACTCGCCTGGCGTCGCGCCCAGGCGTGCAGCCGTGAGGCAGCCGCCCCAGACGCAGCCGGTGTCTAGTGGCAGGGTGTTGCGGCGCATGCCGGTGGCGCCTGCAGACTCCGTTACCAGCGTGGACCAGTGGCCGAAAGCCACAGGCTGCGCCAGCGTCCGGCGCCCGGGTACATCAAACCACGGCAGATAACCTGCGGGGCCGCCTCCGGCGCTTTCGCTGCTGCTGAATTCCATCGCGCCTTGCGGCGTGCAAAAGCGCAGGCGCGTCAATGCGTTGACGATTACGCGCAGGCGGTCGGCACCTTGCAGGCCATCGCTCCATTGCTCCGGTGCGTTGCCGTACATCGTGCTTAAAAATTCTGGAAAGTCCGTGCCACGCAGCGCCTGCTCAACCTCGCCCGCAAGCGCCATGACCTGTGACACATCCCATTGCGGCAACACCCCTGCATGCACCATCAGCCAGCCATGGCGATGGATGGCCATTGACTGGTGGCGCAGCCAGTAAAGCAGCGTTTCGCGGTCGGGCGCTGCGAGGATGTCCTGCAGCGTGTCTTTTCGGCCCGGCTTGCGCACCCCCTGTGATAGAGCCAGCAGGTGCAGGTCGTGGTTGCCCAGCAGGCACTGCGTCGCATCGCCCAGAGCACTGAGACGGCGCAGCACTGCAAGAGAGTCCGGTCCCCGGTTGACCAGGTCGCCCAGCAGGTGCAGGGTGTCGCGGCTGGGTGAAAAATCAATCTTCTGCAGCAGGCGTTCGAGAGGTGCATCGCAACCCTGCAGGTCGCCAATCAAGTAAAGTGACATGTGTTTATTTTGCGCCAGGCTGTATGGACTTTTTGCTGATTGCCTTTCTCACGCTGCTCAATGCCGTGTTTGCCATGTCCGAAATGGCGATTGCCTCCAGCCGAAAAGCGCGTCTGACAGCCATGGCCGAGTTGGGTGACAAGGGCGCGCAGGCGGCGGTGAGTTTGATGGGCACGCCGACGCATTTTCTGTCCACCGTGCAAGTCGGCATCACCTCGATTGGTGTGCTCAACGGCATCATCGGCGACGCAGCTTTCAGCGGCGGCCTGTCGGGCTGGCTGCAGGGTCTGGGCATCTCGCACCGGGCAGCCGATATTTCTGCCACCGCGCTGGTGGTCACAGTTATCACCTTCATCACCATCGTTTTTGGCGAACTGGTGCCCAAGCGTATCGGCCAGCTCTACCCCGAGGCCGTGGCGCGCCTGGTGTCGCGGCCCATGATGTGGGTGGCTATTGGGGCCAAACCGTTTGTAAAGCTGCTGTCGCTCAGCACCTTGGGCGTGCTCAAGCTGCTGCGCATCGACAACTCCGCTGGCCGCGCCGTGACCGAGGAAGAAATTGCTGCCAGCCTGGAGGAGGGCGTGGATGCCGGACTGATCGAGGAGCATGAGCACCAGATGGTGCAAAACGTCTTTTTGCTGGACGACAGATTGCTGACCTCTCTGATGCTGCCGCGCTCTGACATTGAATGGTTGGATGCGTCCGACACGCTGGCCGAAGCGATTGAAAAAGCCGGTGCCACCGGGCATTCCTGGTATCCCGTGTGCCGCGGTGGCCTTGACAACGTGGTGGGTACGGTCCACGTTGCCAAGCTGTTGGCGGTGCGCGGCAAGCCCGCCCAGAGCGAACGCGTCGGTGCCCATGCGATACCGGCCGTGTTTGTGCCCGAGACGCTGACCGGCATGGAACTGCTGGAGCAGTTTCGCGCTCGTTCGACGCGGATTGTCTTTGTGGTCGATGAATACGGAGTGGTACAGGGCTTGATGACACCGATGGACATGTTAGAGGCCATCACCGGCGAGCTGCAGCCCGGCGCGCAAATCGATGCATGGGCCACGCCCCGCGGCGACGGCAGCTGGTTAATAGACGGCGTCATGCCGGTGTCCGAGCTCAAGGTCAGGCTGGACATCAGAGAACTGCCTGAAGAAAACCGCGGCCGATACAACACCGTCGCCGGCCTGCTGCAAAGCGTGTCAGGCCGTCTGCTCAACACCGGCGAGAAAGTTGAATGCGCCGGCTGGGAGTTCGAGGTGGTGGACCTGGACGGCAAGCGCATCGACAAGGTGCTGGCAAAGCTGTTGACTGTTCAGACCATGCAGCATCTGTAATGCTATGTTTTTAATAGCTTGAGGTGACCGGAATACCTAGGCTGCAGGCATTATTGATGGGTATTTTCTCCCGTAGCAGCATTCGGGGCCATGGATCGCGAATCGCGCCCGCAATGACAGTTAAGAAGTCTGTGCCGCGCTCTTGCCGTCAACGCCTGCCAGCTGGTGCCCGCGTACTGGGGCTTGTCACGGGGCTGCGGACTTCTTCAGGCGCT